>JANXMY010000193.1 GCA_025354405.1 Armatimonadota bacterium | reverse complement strand
GTTAGGACGGGGAGTGTCTGAGGGAGCGTTACTGAAAACGCAGCAAGGGAGTGCGACATGTTCGATAGGGCAGAAAGAAGTGTAGAGACGATTATCACCGGGCAGCAACCGGGGGAGAAGCTGACACTGGCGCGTCAGATGCGGCGACTGCCGACTCCGGCGGAGGCGAAGCTTTGGTATTATTTGCGGGCAGGCCGTCTGAATGGACTGCACTTTCGCCGGCAGCAAGTCATCGATGGCTTCATTGCCGATTTCTATTGCCATGCCGTCGGGCTGGTGATTGAACTTGACGGCGGGGTGCATCAGGACCGGGTGGAATACGATGCCGAGCGCGACCGCATCCTCACGGAGCGCGGTTTGCGCATATTACGCTTGCCAAATAGCGCAATTGAAACCGACTGTGCCGCGACGCTGCTGCTCATCGCCGCAAGTGCAAAGCTGCCCCAACCGCCACCCGCCGAATCCCAACTTCCCGAATCCTAATCCTCCGAGTCCTTCCTTTAGGAAGGAAGCTGCGGAGCAGCAGGTAGGTCTCTTCTCCTACAAAGCAGCAGGTAGGTCTCTTCTCCTGTTGACTTTTACGTCTCTTCTCCTAGCTCTTGACCCTCCGCATCGGGTATACTAAAACCATTCCGCTCCAAAGTGTGCCTCGCCCGCGCAGAGGGTTTCTCAATGACCGCCGCCATGCCCGACCTCTCCCAGTCTCTTCACCAATATTTTCAGTACGACGAGTTTCGACCACTTCAAGAAGAGGCGGTGGCAGCTGCCGTCGCAGGCCGCGACACGCTTGTGGTCATGCCGACCGGTGCGGGCAAATCGCTGTGCTTTCAGCTCCCCGCGGCACTCACCGAGGGCGTGACCCTGGTGGTCTCGCCGCTGATCGCGCTGATGCGGGACCAGGTGGATGCTCTGAACCGGCGTCCGGCCTTTGCGGAGATCGGCTGCGCGTGCCTGACCTCGGGACAATCCTCCGAGGAGCAGTACGATCTCTTGCGGCAGCTGCGGCAGGGCCGGCTGAAGTTGATTTATGTCGCCCCGGAGCGGTTCCGTTCGGGAGCGTTTATGGATGCGCTGTCCGACGTTAAAATCGCCCGGTTCGTGGTAGATGAAGCCCATTGTATCAGCGAATGGGGGCACGACTTCCGGCCTGACTATCTGAGCCTGCGCGAAGTGGTGGCGACTCTGGGCAATCCGCCTCTTCTGGCGGCGACGGCGACGGCGACGACCCGGGTGCAGCAGTCGATCATCACAAATTTGGGCATGCGCGATCCGCTGGTGCTGGCGGGCGGCTTTAATCGTCCGAACCTGCATTTTTCCGTACACCGCTGCAAAAACGAGTCGGAGCGCGAAAGCAAGCTGGAGCGTGCCCTGCCAAAGCTGTCGGCGATGGGCGGCAGCGGTTTGATCTACTGCGCGACACGGAAGCAGTGCGAGCAGGTCTTTGAGATCGCTGATGCGGCTCTGGCCAAAGTCGGACAGCGGGCGGGGCTTTACCATGCAGGCCTAGATTCGGATCTCCGCACCGAGATGCAGCGGGACTGGCTGGCAGGGGAGCGGCAGGTCTTGGTGGCGACCAATGCGTTTGGGATGGGAATCGATAAGCCCGATGTGCGCTTTGTCGTTCACTGCGCCTGCCCGGACAGCCTGGAAAGCTACTATCAGGAAGCGGGCCGGGCGGGCCGCGACGGCCTTAAAAGCCGCTGCGTGATCCTGTATCACTTCGCCGACCGGCGCACGCGTGAATGGTTTATCGATAACGAGGCCCTGACAGTCGATGCTGTGCAGTCGGCATTCGGGCAGATCCGTGTCCACGCGGACAAAGAGAGCACGGCACGTCTGCCGAAAAACTGGGGCATGGCCCTGGGCTGGAGCGATATGAAGACCCGGCTGGCCCTTGGCGAGCTGGAGCGGGCGGATCTGGTGAAGCGCGTCGCGCAGACTGGTGACAGTGTCGTGCTGACCCTGGCACGTCTCGATTTTCCGCCGGAAGCACGTCAGAGGATCGCCGCCGACCTGGCAAAGCAGCGCGCGGAGCGCCTCCGCCGCCTGGACGAGATCGTGGACTACTGCAAGACGACTCACTGCCGCCGCCGGACAGTGCTGGACTACTTTGGGGACCGGCAGGAGCCGCCGCCGTCTCCGTTCTGCTGCGACAATTGCGAGGCACCTCCGCCTGTGCTGACCTTGGGGGACGGGAAACGTCTGCCCTCAGTGCCGATGCCGGCCAGCCTCGACTCCACCGATATTTACTCCGTGCTGCAGGCGCTGGATGCCCTGCGGCCCGCCCTGGGTAAATCCCGGCTGAACAAACTTCTGCGCGGCACGGGGACCCGCGATATGCCTGCTGGAGGACTGCCGCTTTCCGGGCTGCTCAAGGGCAGCACGCGGGATGGTGTCGATCACTTCTTCGAGGCCTTGATGACGCAGGGGCTGCTGCATCAGGGGGACGAAGACACATACTTCGTCTGCACGGTCACGCCGAAGGGCCGGGAGGTCTGGTCAGAGCGGCTGCCCCTTTCCGTGTCCCTGCCGCGCAGCCCCAGCCGCTGGATTGCGTCAGACGCGGGCGGGGAGGATGTTTTAACCGAGCTGAAGCTGTGGCGAACCGCTCAGGCTTCGCAGGAAGCTCTTCCACCGTACTGCGTGTTCAGCGACAAAACACTGATGGAGATCGCGCGCTCATGCCCCCAGTCCCCAGAAGCACTGCTCTCCGTGCCGGGGATCGGACCGCGCAAAATGGAAAAATATAGCAGCGACGTGCTAAAAATCACCGTGTGTCGGTAAAAGCCGCAGGAAATTTCTCACTCGGTATGGTACAAATAAAATAGATGTTGACCCCCCCCACTAATCCTGAGCCAACCCTGTCCACTCAACCCTGGCCGGTCACACTCGGGCGTCTGGCCGGCTTCGTATCCACACTTCTTGGCGTCCTCGTGCTCATTGGCTGGCATACACATAACCTCACCCTTCTCCAAATCTCGCCGAAATTTGTGGCGATGTCCTACAACACTGCGTGGGGTTTCTTGCTCTGCGGCATCGGGTTGATGGCGGCACGGCGCGAACTTTCGCCTCCCGCCCGCTTGACTTCTCTCCTGTGCGGGATCTTCATCCTAACACTTGGTCTGATGACACTAAGTGAATACCTCTTCGGTATCAATTTGGGGCTGGACGAGCTTTTCGTGAGGGCTTACGTACGCTCCGGGGTGACGGCACCGGGACGTATGGCGATCTGCACGGCATTTTGCTTCACCCTGAGTGGGATTTTTCTGCTGCTGGAGCGGCAGCGGTTTCCACTTCGCCCGCTTCAGACGGCGACCATCGGATCCGTCGTGATTGGGCTGGGTGTCGTGGCCCTCTTCGGATACTTCTCCGGGATCGCCGACAGCTACGCCTGGGGGGCACTCACCCGCATGGCCGTGCATACGGCTGCTGGATTTCTAATTCTCGGCGTGGGCGTCATCGCTTACTCCTGGCAGGACGATCAAAGCGGCCCGAAAACTGCGCCGCGCTGGCTGCCAGTCTTTGTCGGGGTAGGGGTGGTGGCGGTCGCACTCTCTCTCTGGCAGGCGCTGGTCGTGGAGGAAAGCGCACAGCAGGCGATGATCCGACGGCTTGCCACCGCAAACTCATCAATGCCGTTGGGAATGCTGGCCCATAGGCAGTCGCTCGTGCCCATAATAGAGCTAACCATTGGTCTGTCATTTGCCGTCTTGATGGCCGGGGCCGTGACGCTGGCACAGACGGCATACCGGCAGGCGGAAGCACTGCGGGAGGCGCAGGAAATACTGGAAACACGGGTTGCCGAACGGACAGAGGCTCTGGCCCAGGCGAACAGCGCACTGAAAGAAGTGGCGGGCTGGCAGCGCGCTTTTCTGCGTGAAGCGCTGGCTAGCGTCACGGAGGGGAAGCTGCGGCTCTGCGACAGCCCGGCAGAGCTGCCGCCGCACGGTGCATCTTTTTATGGAAACCCCATCTTTCTCACAGCAAAGACTGGTCTGAGCGACCTGCGCTGTCAGGCTCTGGAAGCGGCTGCCCTGTGTAATTTTGCCCCACAGCGGGCACAGGACCTTGTCACGGCGGTCAACGAAGCCGGGATGAATGCAATCGTACACGGCGGCGGTGGTTTTGCCCGTGTATCCTTTTCCCCGGAGGGCACGGTCCAGGTGCGTGTCACGGACGAAGGCAAGGGGATCACGATGGAAAACCTGCCCCGCGCGACCCTCTCTCGCGGTTTCACGACCGCCGGGACTCTGGGGCACGGACTTAAGATGATACTGCAAACGGCGGACCGGCTCTGGATGCTGACGGGGCCCACGGGAACGACCGTCGCTTTGGAACAAGACCGCGGTGCCCCGGAACCTCTCTGGGCACAGATCTGATTTTCTGTTAGAACAAAAAATAATACAGCGTCTTCACGGTGTTCACATCCCGCGCGGTCAATGCGACGTCTTGACCCGGCTGGTGAAGTATGTACATGACGTCCCCGGCGTCGCTGCTATGTCCAGCAATCCCCAGCGCGTGGCCAAATTCGTGTGTTGCCGTTGCGAGCAGTCCCTGAGTTAGCTCCGCATCCGTGATGTCAGGCCAGATGTAAATCTCAATAATTGCCAGCTGCAAACTCCCCTCTGTTCCTGTTCGGACTGAGGTCTTCCCGGTTTCGGATAAACCGACCGGATCCGGAACCGTGGTGACACTGACAGTGATGTCTGCCTGCGCCGGGTCGGTGACGACCTGGTACCCGACGACTCCCCCCGTAGCCGCAGGCCACCGGCTGAAGCCAGTCTGTATCACGCTGTTGACACGCGTCGCCCTGCCGTCTTTTGGCGTCACGGTGATATCGTTCGTAAAGTATACGCGCACCGGCAAAGCCGGCCAGTGGTCGAGAGTTATCTCGGAACCGTAGTTTGGGGTAAACTGTGATAGGTTTGGCGAATAGCTTGGAGCGGAGGAAGCCTGGCTCCCACCGCCACCCCCGCAGCCTGCAGCGGCAGCTCCGCAGAGCATAGCCCCGGCTGAGAAGCCGACGCGGCGCAGGAACGCGCGGCGTGATAAGAAATGAGTATTCTCTTGCATAGTTTCTGCTTTTTCCCCTTGACGTGCCACTTAATTTTACCTGCGGGAGGCACTCTGCAAACATGGGAATGATGATGCGCGGCGGCCCGCCCTCCGGACCGAAAAAACCGCTAAAGGCTGACACCCTTGCCCGGGTTGTAAAGACGTTCACGCCGTATCATCTCCAGGTGACCGGGATCGCACTTACCGTGCTGCTCGCCGCCGGGCTGGGCCTGCTCCCGCCATTTTTGCTGAAGGCGATTATCAACGACGGCCTCCTGGCCCATGACATGGCCCTCGTAACGCGCGATACACTGTTAACTCTTGCGGCGACGCTGGTGGCGACGGCACTGTCCCTGCTTTACGGCTACTGGAGTATTCTGGTCGGGCAGCGGATCATGCGGGACCTTCGTAATCAGCTCTACGACCATTTGCAGGGGATGGCCCTGAAGTTCTTCGCGGATACCCGTACCGGCGAGATCCAGTCCCGGCTGGCAAACGACGTCGGCGGCGTCCAGTCCGTGCTGAGCGATACTGCTTCCAGTGTGCTGTCCAATGTCACCATCGTGCTCTCGACACTGGTGGTTATGGTGATCATGGACTGGCGGCTGACCCTGCTCTCGGTCGGTATTCTGCCGGTTTTTGCCCTGGTTGGCTCAAAAGTCGGCGATCTCGCCCGGGGAGTACGCACCACGGTACAGACGCGCCTGGCGGGGCTGAATGCGACCATGCAGGAAACCCTCTCAGTCTCGGGGGTCCTGCTGACGAAAACCAGTGGGCGCGGAGGGCTGGCTCTGGCGAAGTTTTCGGAAGAAAACGAAGCCCTGACGGCGGCCCAGATCAAGCAGACCCTGATCATGCGGGCGTTTTTCAACCTGATCGGCCTGACATTCTCCCTCACGCCCGTGCTGGTTTACTGGCTGGCGGCGGACTTGATTGTCGGGCACGGCGATCGAATGCTGTCACTGGGAACCATTGTTGCGTTCACCACTTTGCAGGCTCGCCTGTTTTTTCCCTTGACGGGACTGCTGAATGTCCAGGTAGAAGTCACCAGTGCGCTTGCCCTCTTCGATCGCATTTTTGAATATCTCGACCTGAAGCAGGACATCACGGATGCACCGGATGCCATCTCGCTTTCTTCCTCCCAAATTCAAGGCGCGGTCACGTTCAGCCATGTTTCCTTCCGCTATGGCCCGGAGCAGGAAACACCGACCCTCAGTGACATCACGTTCGAAGCATCCCCTGGGCAGCTGATCGCCCTAGTCGGCCCCTCAGGTGCGGGGAAGACGACCTTGACCTATCTTATTCCGCGCCTGTATGATGCCGACGCCGGCCAGGTCACGATCGATGGGCACGACATCAAACACCTCACACTTGAATCACTGGGGGAAGCGATCGGAGTTGTGACGCAGGAAACCTACCTGGTGCACGATACGATCAAAGCGAATCTGCGGTACGGTCGACCCGATGCGACCGAGGCTGAACTCGTCGCCGCCGCAAAAGCCGCCGCCATTCATGAGCATATCGTGTCACTGCCGGGAGGGTACGAGACGGTCGTAGGGGAGCGGGGCTACAAGCTTTCCGGAGGTGAAAAGCAGCGGATCGCAATTGCGCGGGCGATTCTGAAAAACCCGCGGATTTTGATACTTGACGAAGCAACCTCCGCCCTGGATACCCAGTCGGAGCGGTTGATCCAGGCTGCGCTGACGCCGCTGATGGTGGGCCGGACGACATTCGCGATTGCCCACCGACTTTCGACGATCCTCGCGGCCGACCTCATTCTGGTAATTGTGGGAGGACATATTGCCGAGCGCGGTACGCATGACACCCTTCTCGCTGCGAACGGCGCCTATGCCCGGCTGTACGATGCCCAGTTTCTGGAGACTCCGTCACAGGAAAATTGAGGGCAAGACGCCACTTCGCCCCTATTCTGTGGGGCTGAAAGAAACCTGATTAGGCCTGGGGTGGGGGCGGCGGTTCCGGGGCGTATTCGGCGATCTCTACCAGGGCTCCGTCCGGGTCGCGCAGGTAGCAAAGCCGCTTGCGGACACCGGCTACGGAAAATGGTACGAGCACCGGCGGTGAGACGAATTCCACTCCTCCCGAAACCAAACGGGTGTAAAGCGCATCCAAATCGTCTACTTCCAGCGCAACATGGCGCAGCCCGAGCGTATTTGCTAGGGAGTCTTCCGGCACCGCCAGGCCTGTCGGTATCCGGTATTCCAGCAGCTCGAAACGCGTTCCTCCGCCCACCGGCTGACAGAAGACGCAGCGGGCCGAGACACCGGGCAGGCCCGCGACAGTCTCGATCCATTCCCCAGCCAGCTCCGCCTCGAACGTCACGCGCATGCCGAGCAGCCCAACGTAAAATGTCAGGCTGCGCTCCATTTCCCTTACTACAATATTGACGTGATTGACGCGCATATCTTCTTTGAGATCAACTCTGAGCGTTGCGGCTGAGGCGACCACCTAGCAAAATCACTATAACACCATTTAGACCCTGTGTCAATAGTTTTCCTCGCATGATTCGAGATATTTGCTACCTCTGCACTCTCCCCCCAGAATTTGCCCCGTACTTTTACCAATAATCCTGTCTCCCACCAATCCCGAAGATAGAAGTGGCAGTCACCTTCGGGTGGCGGCCCTGAACCTTATCCGAAACCCAACGCGCTTTCGGGCGCGAATTCTATATTTTTGCGGGAGCCTTGCAGCGAAAGCGCATGGCCCTGCAATGTGATTTCCTGGAGAACAGTTAATGAAAGTCCCTCTGGTCTCAGTCTGGGCGTTATCCGCTCTTGCCGGCAGCTTGTTCCCTGCCCAACAAGCATCCGCACAGTCGCCCATTTCTTCGGGTATAAGTACCGTCACCTCCGTGCGGTACTGCCCGCGTACCGGGTATGCCCCTCGCATGATCGGTGGCAAGTTTCAAGGCAGCAACAACAAGTTTAGCTGGACGATACTGGCGACGGTTTCCACGGCTCCCGCCGAACACCGCTGGAGTGTCATCCCCATGACCAGTTCAATAAGCCAGATTGCCTTTCGCTATCTGCGTTACATGCCCCCGCCGGGCAGCTACGGCAACATCGCCGAGCTTGAGTTTGATGGCGGTGTAAAAAATGTGAAGCTGACCGGAACTCCGTTCGCCTCTGTCGGCCCTTCTGTGAATTACGGCAAAGATTTTACCAAAGTTTTCGACGGCAACCTGGATACTTTCTTCGATGCATCTGTGCCGACCAATTCCTATGTCGGGATTGACTTGAAAGCGCCTGCCCCTCTGCCTCAGCCGCCTGTGCGTATGCTGCCGGCAGCTCCCGCTGGCTTGACCGCCACCTCGCAGTATACGACGGACTGCGCGAAAACCGGCGGGGCCGCCATGCCGCATATCGCGCTGTCCTGGAAACAGGGTACTGGTGACAGTTATTACACAGTCTATCGAAACGGTGCAGCGGTGCAGGTGGGTGTCACCCCCTGCGGCTGGACGGATATGGACATCACCAGTGGTCAATCCTATTCCTATGCACTCTCAGCGACCGGCCCCGGAGGCGAAGGTCCTCGCTGCGCTCCCGTTACCGTTACAGCCCCTGCACCGCAAGCAGGCACGCTGCTGACCCCGCCCGCCAATGTCAGCATTGCAGGTCTGTGGCTCGGCTCGACTGCCAACGTGCTGTCCTGGCAGCCTGTGCCTGGTGCCGCCGGATACAACGTCTACGTTTCCGATGTGCGTGTCGCGTCGGGCCTGACCACGCCGAACTTCACAGTAACGCCGAATATGCTCTGGGGCGGCGCCCTATTCACCGTGACGAGTGTAGACGGCAGCGGTATGGAAAGTATACCGTCAGCACCATCGGGAGTGCTCGCAGCCTATGACCCGGCACAGCCTGCAGTATGTTGGGCGTGTACTCCGGACGTTCCGTACACACTGTCCGTCGTCCCACAATGGAATCAGGGGAGTCCCCGTAATTTTCTCTGCTGGTATGGCCACTCTTCCGACACAGCCTACAATATTTATCGCGATGGTACTAAAGTAGGAAGTGGGCTTACAAACCTTTACTATTTCGACTCCGATGTCAAGCCTGGCGAGAGCCATTCGTATGCCGTTACCGGAGTGAATACAGATTGGCCAGTTCCAGTCGAGGGGATCGCACCCGCTGCCGTTTCCGCAATCGCGCTGGATAGCCCTCGCCCTTCGACAGGGAGCAAGGTGTCCATCACGAAAGTGGTAGCAAACGATGACAGTGCCGTGATCTTCATATCGCCCGTTCCTGGCGCGACGGATTACCGCGTTTATGATATTCACAACCCGTCTCGAACGAAGTATGCAGGACAGATTACGTATCAGAAAACGTCGTGTGAAGACCTGCCGCGTATGGCTCTCAGCATCGAATGGAATGGCATTAATCCTGCGGTCGGGGCTGACCTGGTTGTTGAAGCGGTGGATAAACTTGGTCCCTTCCAGCGCATGGACGGCGTCATCGGCTCGGGAGCGATGAAAATGAGCAGTATGAGCGGTCAGGCGATGAATGGGCAAGGGGATCCATCCAACGTCCCTATGGTTCTAGCACAATCCGAGGCTTTCCATGTTGACTGTGTTCCAATTTCCTTGAAGGGTTCTCAAGCGTTCTTTGACAACTTCCGGGCCAGCCAGCCATTTGTGAAGCAGCCACTGCCTTCATATATTCCGCCCGGCAGTCAGTACTTCGGTCAGGAAAAAGATTACGCGGCGTACGATAATGACAAGTGGGAAGTGCGTCAGTATGGCGTAGATCTAACCAACTCTCAGTTCTTTGTTATGGGCAATCATTTCATGGACACGACTTACGACGGCGGCGGCCCAGGCTCACCCAACCCGTCCCATAATAATGTCGCCTCGATGGTGATGATGCCTAAAGCGACCGCGGATATTTCCGGGGGCAAAGTCCTGCATATCACTTTCGAGGCAGATGCGCACCTCTCAGGCCGCCGCTGGTTGGAAGTAGGGATCGGCGAAGCGGGGGACGAATTGATTAATATCGCGAAATTTGAGACTCATAATCTGGGGCCAACGATCAGCGGGAAATTTATGCGCTGGCAAATTCAAAATGCGAACATAAATCTGGACTTGTTCCCATCGATCGGTGGGGTCTACTCGCGAGTTGACTTGCTTCAGTTCAGTGACTGGAACGACACACAGACTGCAGCCCGCATCCATTGGGATCATACGGGACCACTTGCAAACGGTACGCCGCAGGATCTAGACAAACGGCACAAGTTTGATCTCTACGTTTCTAAAACGCACTACCGCCTTCAGGAAACAATGCCTGACGGACTGTATAACACTGTGCGGGAACGAGACTTCCCCGCCGGTTCCAGTCTGCCTTTTGACAAGTGCCAGGTCTACTTCGTCCACCAGGTCTATCATACATGGAATGAAATCCATGAGACGAAAGAATATAATCCTTGTGAGCAGTACTGGTATAATCAGCGCGCGTTTGCCGATGAGCGCCACTGGGACAATATGGGCTTCGAGGTGCTGGATGCGTTTCCTGGTGTATAGCATTCGTTCCCACAGGCGAAATCAGTAGCGTATGCGAAGAGGAGGCATAGACAATGCCTCCTCTTTTTTGTTTTTTTCTGAGGACTTTTTGATCGATTTGGCATACTTTGTGCCACAACAATACACAGGAGGTGTCTATGCCTGAAGAATCCATACCAATGATTACTGCTCTTGTCTGCACCCGTAACCGTGGGAGCAGCATTGTCAGCACGCTATCATCTATCCTTGCGAATACGCATCCAAGATTTGAAGTCATTATTGTGGATCAGAGCACGAACGAAGAGACAAAGCACGCTGTTAATCCATTTCTGAGTGATCCGCGGCTGCACTATATTCCGCAGGCGGGCCAGGGAGCAGGGCGTGCGCGCAACCTGGGAATTTCCCGCGCACGCAGTGAAATCGTCGTTATGACGGATGATGACTGTATCGTACCGACAAATTGGCTGGAGACAATGGAGGCTATCTTTACGAGTCACCCCACAGTCGCCGTCGCCTTTTGCAATGTAAATCCGGCCCCCCACGATTCAAGTGCCGGATTCATCCCAGCGTACCAGCGCTCCGGCAGTACGCTGGTCCGCAACAGCCTGGATAAGTGCAAAGCCCGTGGGATTGGTGCCAGCTATGCAATACGCCGCGAAGCCATCAAGAAATTGGGTGGTTTCGATGAGCTGATGGGGCCGGGGGCACGTTTTCCGTCCTGTGATGACGGTGATATTGCTGTCCGTGCGATGCTGCTCGGATTTGTAGTTTACGAGACTGATGCCGTTGCCGTGGAGCATGCCGGTTTTCGAACCTGGGAGGAAGGGCGTCAATTAGCCCGGCGTGACTGGATCGCAATTGGTGCATCCTATGCCAAACCGCTCAAATGCGGTCACTGGAAATTTGCTGTAGTCCCTGCCTATGAACTGTGCTGCTTCGCAATCTGGCCGCCCCTGTGGGATATCATATGTCTGCGCCGGCCACGCGGAATTGGCCGGATTACGGCATTCGTTTCGGGATTTGTGCAGGGGTGGCGTATTTCAGTCGATCCAGAAACTCTGCTGTTTCGTCCCGCACTCTGACTTCAATAGGCTTATCTCGAAAAACACAGCTCTGTAATTCCTATCACTCTCGTTCCGTTTGGCATGAAATTTGCTGTATAACAGAGACATGCAGGCATCTTTGCGCCGACAATGGTTTTTTGTACAGCAGCGCATTTTCGGAGTGCTATCTTTTCTTCTTTTGGACAACCAGAGCAGTGGCCGGTTACGTGCCGCACTTTTGCGCTTAAATGGAGCGTCTATCGGGAAAAGATGCTTCGTGCGCGGCAGCCTTCAAATACAGGAAGGCTTTGGCATCATACTCGGTGATGATGTGTTCATCAACTCTGGTTGCTGCTTCGATCTCTCCGCGCCTGTGGTGATCTGCAGCCGTGCCCAGCTTGCCTATCAGGTAACACTCGTAACCGGTGGGCACGCTATCGGAACACACGAGAGTCGGGCCGGGAAACACTGTCCGTCCCCAATTCATATTGGGGAGGGCGTCTGGATTGGAGCCAGAGTAACCGTTCTCCCCGGCGTCACGATTGGGGCGGGAGCCGTCATTGCCGCCGGTGCCCTAGTGACGAAAAACGTCCCTGCCGATACACTAGTGGGGGGGTGTCCCCGCCCGCTTTATTCGTACTCTGGAGTAGTTCCATTAATATCCCTATAAATCAGGCTGTAAGCGGAAAGTCCTATCGCTTTGGATTTGTCCTGACGACTGCTGCCGGTAACATGACCCGCTATCAAAATCTGCGCAAGTATGCCGAGCGTGATCCAGAAGTGGAGTGCGTCTGGGCACCTGTCAAGCACTATTTAGAACCTGATCCGTTTGCGTATCTGCCCGGCTCGCTTCGCAGCCGAGCAATCGTAATGCGCGAGGCAGCTCCCGTCATGGGACAGGCCAAGATATTGGATGCGATCATGTTCCATGCCTTTGAGCCGTACGTGTTGTCCGTACTCAAGTATGGCAAAACGCAAAAGCCGTTAATTGTTTGGAGCCAGGATAACCCGCCCTTTTCCGGCCGACAAGTCGAACCGGAATATGGGGGCGTTCATAAACGCAGTGTCTGGCGAAAGAGGCTGCGCTACCTATTTGACAATTGGTGTCTTGGTCGCACCGGAATTTTTGTCGCGTGGTCCCAGTGGGCAGGAAATATACTGGTGAAGGAGTGCGGAGTACCGCCAGACAAAGTAAGCATGATTCACGTAGGTGTGGACCTGGAACTCTGGCCTTTTTTGCCGCAAAAAACTTCTTTACGCCCGCAGATTTTATTTGTCGGTGGCGACTTTGAGCGCAAAGGTGGGGATCTCTTGCTCAAAGTATACAGAGAGCATTTTTCGGCCAAGGCAGACCTACACCTTGTGACAAAGCAACCTCCAGCTATGTTGGCCCCAGGTGTGTCCGTCTACACAGATTTGAGTGCCAACGACCCTCGCCTGCGTCGGCTTTATGCGCAAGCCGATCTTTTTGTCCTGCCAACCCGAGCTGATGTTTCCTCCATTGTCGCTCTGGAAGCGATGGCAACGGGGCGTGCAGTGATTAGCACCCGCATGGGAGGCATCCCGGATATTGTGTGTGACGGGGAAACGGGGTTGTTAATTGATCCAGGGGATGAAACCGCGCTGGCGACTGCGATGAGAACCCTGCTTTTCGACCCTACCCGTTGCCAGCAGATGGGTATTGCGGGTCGGGCCGTTCTTGAGCGCGACTTCAGTGCGGCGGTATGCGTCCCTCGAATTCTGAGGGCCATGAAACAGGCGGTGGATGCGGCATGAAACTCCGCTTCATACGCCTGTGTCTGTTCTCAATCCTTGCGAACCGAATATTGCCGGATGTCTCATTTTGCGAGCGTCCGCGAGCCGACCTAGCCCGGGCGATTCTGGGTGCGAAAATCGGGCGGGGCGTGCGTCTGCGTACCAACATAGATTTTGGTAACGACCCCACCGGCATCACGATTGGTGACGGCTGTTATATCAATCGCCGCTGTACGCTTTTCGCCGACTGGGGCTGTGCGATCACTCTCGGCACGAATGTCTGGCTGGGTCCGGAGGTGATGCTCTGGACAGGATCGCATGCGATCGGTCCGGAATCACAGAGATGCGGGA
>JANXMY010000187.1 GCA_025354405.1 Armatimonadota bacterium | reverse complement strand
AGTACTTTTCGTATGCAGTGCGTATCGTCTCTTTCTTGTACATGTAGGCTATCTACCCGACGATGAGATCGGCTACGTGTTGGCGTACAGTGTTTTTGGCCGTTGTTTCGAATTTGCCCTAGGGATGTTTACTGCTGAAATGATTGCACGCTGGCATGAAACACAGAGAAATCCGCTTCACTGGATTGATGGTCTGGTACTAGCAGTAATTGTACCCGCGGCGATTATTGATGGTCGGCACGGGCATTTTCAGACATTGACGGATTCAATGTGGGGGCTTTTGTTTGCGGTCATAATTTTGATAGGGAGCCGCCCTAACGCAATAGTAAACCGTTTATTGTCCAGCCGCTACCTAGTACGTCTTGGTATATACTCGTACAGTGTCTATTTGATCCATCTCCCGCTTGTCATTCCTCTGGGTGGCTACGCGATTGCACATTTCTCAAACAATGGGCAAGTTTTATTCATATTTTTGTTCGTCGTCCCATTGATGCTTGGCCTGGGCTATTTATTCCATCTCCTGTTCGAGAAACCGTTTATGACTGCACCTCGCTCTCCTAAGGTTCCTCCTGTTTTAAGACCGGTTCAGGAGACCTTTGCGGAATGATGTGCTGGAAGAGGTATAATCACGACCTATTGATAAATGAGTACATAGCCGATTATCTAGCGTGTATGGCCGCGCTGCTCCGCGAAATCCCGCTGGGCGATGTGGACAATGCCATTGGCCTGTTCCGTGATAACTTTGAGGGCGGGCGGCGGACGGTTTTCTGCGGAAACGGCGGCTCTGCAGCAACGGCGAGCCATCTGCCGGCAGACTTCCAGAAAAATATGTGTCTGCACACAGGTAAGCCCTGGGAGATTCTCTCCCTGGTGGATTCTGTGCCTCTGCTAACGGCGTGGAGCAATGATACCGGGTATGCTAATGTCTTTGCCGGGCAAGTGCGGACCTGGCTGCGGCCGGGCGACTTGCTGGTCGCGATCAGCGGCAGCGGCAACTCTCCGAACATCCTGGCAGCAGTGGATGCCGCGCAGGAGATCGGGGCAGTCACGCTGGGATGGAGCGGCTTTGGCGGCGGGCTGCTCGCACAGAAAGCCCAGCATAATATCATCATACCCTCCGATAATATGCAAATGGTGGAGGACGCACACATGGTCATCGGTCACCTGATTTATTCGGCCCTGCGCGACAATCAGCCGCGAGGCTAAACAGGTACTCAGAAGTTTCTTATGCATCAATTTGCCTTTGTCATGGATCAGCAGGTTGGGCTGCGCACACAAGCACTCAACTGGGAGTGCGTCGCCGCCGAGGATCCGACTGTCACTCCGACCTGGATTCCCGTACGCTATGAGGCCCCTGCCAGCTTGCTTTCCACCCTGCCGGGTGTGCCGTCCGGCATCAAAGGGACTCTGCGCGGGGTGGGGGAGATACGTCGTGGGGTGGGGGATGCATCCCGATTCGAGGCAATACTTTGGGCTACCTGGGCCGCAAAGTCCGTACTCGATCTGGTTTCGGCGACTCCAGCCTTTCTCGTAATGGATATGACGCCAGTGCAAATGGAGGCCATGGGTGCACTTTATGGCTACAGCAGCTTCCGCGCCCGGTTTGGATCGGGCTTCAAGCGCCGCGCCACGAATAAGCTCTACCATGCCGCTCGCCACTTCTTTCCCTGGAACGAGTGGGTTGCGGCCAGCCTGCGCGAAGATTATGGGATTGCCCCGGAGAGAATCACGCCGATCTCGCCGGGAGTCGACCAGGCACTATTTACTCCTGGGAGTGAAGCTCGACCCGAGGGCACACCGGTGCGGCTGCTGTTTGTCGGGGGCAACTTTGCGCGTAAGGGCGGTGATTTGCTCCTGCGCTGGGCACGGGAAACGGAGATCGCAACGCCGTGGGAGCTCCATATCGTAACGCGCGATGCTGTCCCGCAGACGCCGCAAGTGGTCGTTCATCCAGGTCTTGCTAACAATAGCCCGGAGTTGATTCGGCTTTTTCAGGACAGTGATGTGTTTGTACTCCCCACGCTGGCCGACTGCTACTCACTGGTGGCGATGGAAGCTATGTCCTGCGGGCTACCGGTCGTGACGACCCGACTGGGAGGCATCCCAGAAATCGTCGCCGAGGGGGAGACCGGCTTCCTGCTCGAGGCGGGCGAGTATTCGTCACTTGCTCTGCGGCTGGACCAGCTGGTGACAGATGGAGCGCTGCGGCAGTCGATGGGTGCGGCATCTCTTAGCCGCGCCCGGGAGCGATTTGATTGCCGGGTGAATATGGGCCGGATACTGGAAGCGATGAAAACACAGGGCCGCCAATGAGACTCGGTTTTGCTCTGGAATACTCGCTGGGTCATATCACGCACGCGCAGAACTTGAAGCGGACACTGGAGTTCCGTGACGATATTTTGCCGACTTATGTGGACCTGCCCTACGACGGCATGACCGGGGCCTGGACAAAGCTGCCGGGCGTGCGCTCTAACTGGACGCTTCGCGCTTCTCTGGGTGCCTGGCTGGGCCTGCGCCGACAGGCAAAGTCCCTCGACGGAGCCTTATTTCATACTCAGGTGACCTCTTTGTTCGCGCCGGGAATTATGCGCCGGGTTCCCTCGATCGTTTCGCTGGATGCTACACCGCTGCAGTACGATGCTTTGGGGGCATTTTACGGCCACGTTCCCAGCAGCAACTCCCGTTTGGAAGAAGTTAAAAAGCGTCTAAATCAAAAGTCTTTTAACTCCGCTCGCCGGCTGGTCACCTGGTCACAGTGGGCGAAAGATTCTCTGGTAGCGGATTACGGTGTCCCGTCGGAAAAGATCACGGTTATTCCTCCGGGAATCGATACGCCGCGCTGGGCAGTGGATCGAAGCGCCGCGCTGCGCCCTGGTCGGCCGGTCAATTTGCTGTTTGTCGGGGGAGATTTTTCGCGTAAAGGAGGAGACACGCTGCTGCGTGCGTTTGAAAGTCTCCCAACTTCGGTAAATATGCATCTAAACATCGTCACAAAGACAGCCGATATTCCAATTAGTGATCCGTCCCGTATCAGTGTTTGGAGTGACGTCGGTCCGAATTCGCCCAAACTTTTGAAACTATTTGCCGAGGCAGACCTCTTTGTTTTTCCGACACGCGGCGATTGTCTGCCACTGGCCGTGCTCGAAGCGATGGCCTCGGGTTTGCCGGTCGTCACGACCCGGGTTGGAGCCTTGCCGGAAGCGGTGACGCATGGCGAGACCGGATGGATCGTGCCGCCCGACGATTCGGCTGCCTTAGTTGAGGCTCTGAGACTCCTTGTTGACGATGCTCCTCTCCGCCGTCAAATGGGGATCAACGCCCGCGAAGTCGCTTCGGAGCGCTTCGACGCAGACCGGAATTATCGCCGCCTTGTGGACGTGGTTGCTGGGGCTGGCGATTAACCCGTAAGAATAGTGGAATTTTAAGCATTTCGGCCTATAAACGCTTTTTGGCATGCTTTCTGCAATAGATTATGAGTGTAATGAAAACTCTGCTGCTCATCCCCAGCGTCGTCAAGACGGGTATCGAAACTGAAGTCGCTATGGGCGGTCATCCGATGATGGATTATCATGCCCTGGCCGCAGCGCTTAGACAGGACCCTGAGGCGACGGTCGAGATACTGGATTATGACGCCGTCGACCGCGAGACCGCGCCGGTCGTTCGCCTGGCGCGCCGCATTGGCGGGCGCGATGCGGCCCTGGCGATGATGGCATTTCGGCGGCGAGGCGAGTTTTCCGTCTTGTTTTCTAATGGCGAAAATGTCGGCATTCCGCTGGCACTGCTTCTTGGCCTGCTGCCGCGCCGGGTGGGGCATGTGACTATCGGCCACCGTTTATCGACAGGGAAAAAGCAGCTTTTCTTTCGCCTGCTGAAGGCCCAGCGCCGCCTCGACAAGATATTTGTCTACGCCCAGTCTCAGTATGACTGGGCGGCAGACCGGCTGAACATTTCGCCCGAGCAGCTTTCGCTGATCCCGTTTCATGCCGATGATCGCTTTTATCAATCTCAGTCCGTTCCGATCAATCTCGATCAGATCTGTGCGGCAGGCCTGGAGTGGCGAGATTATCCAACTTTGATCTCGGCGGTCGAATCAATGCCAGACCTGTCGGTTAAGCTGGCCGCCGCATCGCCCTGGTCGAAGCACAAAGATGAGACCGCTGAACGCACTCTGCCCGCGAATGTTGAGGCCCGGCGCTACGAGTACCGTGAACTGCGTGACCTTTACGCCGAATCCGGCTTCGTCGTCGTGCCGCTGTACCAAACCGATTTTCAGGCGGGGGTCACGACGATTTTGGAAGCGATGGCGATGGGCAAGGCGGTGATTGCAACTCGCACTGCCGGGCAGACCGATGTGATCACGGATGGCGAGAATGGTCTTACGGTTGCTCCGGGGGATGTCGAGGGGTGGCAGGAAGCTATCCAGCGACTTCGGAGTGACGAGGCGCTGCGTCAGCGCCTTGGGCATAACGCTCGCCGCTGGGTAGAAGAGAATGCGACCCTGGACCACTGGGCGATCCGTATTGCCCAGTCGCTGCGCGATGCGGCTGTTCCGGCTGCAGTGAATCATCTTGAGTCGGTTAGCCACCTGCACTCAAAACAAGTCTAGCCGAGTAAATCTGAAATAAATTGAAAAATAATCCGGTGCTCGTCGCTTATCTGCTTAGGTTGGCATAAATTATGCACTTATAGAATAGCATAGCATTCTTATCTCAAGCCGGTTTCCTAAGCCCGAATGCTCGACAAGGTAGTCCCAAATTATGAAGTCTTACACAGCGCGTATCATCGCGGTTATTGCAGTGGTTTCGCTGTTCGCGAATGTGCTACTCTATATGCGTTACTCGACCGGCCGACCTCTGGTTTCTGTCGGCAGCGAAGTCATCACGAAAAAGCAGTATCAGGATCAGCTCGAACACCAGGCCGGACAGGATGTGCTCAGCAAAATGGTACTGAGCAAACTGATCAACCAGGCGGCTTCCCGCGCCGGTGTTCCGGCGACGACGCAGGATGTGGACGCGCAGATCACTTTAATCGAGCGGCGCTCCCCGCAGCTTCTGACGCCCTATGCGCAGGACCCGACAAAAATGGCCGAGTTCAAAGGGGACTTGCAGACCAAAATTGCGCTGGATAATCTGCGGATGAAGGACATTGCAGTCAGTCCGGCAGAGCTTGCAGCCTATTACACGCTGCACAAAGCAGACTTCCAGCTGCCTCAGCAAGTCAAGACGACCACCGTGATCACGAAGACTTCTATGGATGCCGATACCGCTGCAGATCTGCTGCGTCAAAACCAGCCCGCCGATGCGATTGGTCGCCAGGCCCGGATGGCCGTGGTAGGGATCAACGGTTTCAATCCGGACTTCTCTGCTCTGCCACCGGTTCTCAAAAGGCAGATCAGTGATTCGATCCGCACGATGAAAGCAGGTGAGGTGACGACGTTCCACAGCGGTTCTTTGTACCTCTCGATGCGGATCGGTAACAACAGCGCCGCCGTCGTCCCGCCGCTGGATAAAGTTCGGGAACAAGTGGAGCGCCAAGCGCGTCTGGAAAAGGCCCCACCGATCGTCAAGACGGTTGCACAGCTTTATCAGACGGCCAAGCCGACGTTTCATTACGATGAGGACAAGTATGCGAGCTACTTCAGTGCCATCCAGAATTATCCACTGAATGGTGACAAGAAAACAGCAAAATTACCTTAGAGTCTACAAGATTTTTCGGCCCTGTGTGTGATATACTAAATCACCTAGCAAATAGGGACACATAAAGTTTTTTACGATTTTTCGCTCCCTGCGAGCGAAGGAAACCATCCATACAAGAAGGGGGGTGAATACATAATGAATATCAACAAAGCAATTGCTCCTATCCTTGCCTCGATCGCTCTTGGCGTCATTGCAATGGTTCCATCCATTGCGGCACCGGGCGATCAGGCGACCTTCGCTTCGGCGACTGGCGAAGGTTCCATCGCTCAGCAGAGTGTCGTTTTTACGTACACTGGCGGGGGTACGGGTCAGTTCACGACGACCTCTGGTGCATCCTTCGCTGGTCTGAGTAGCCCTACGTACAATCCTGGTTCCATCCTTACCTTCACGGGTTTTGGCGTATCCGGATTGGCGACTGGTGATGGTTCAACAGCTAATCCCTACACTCAGGGGTTAGGTGCGGGAACTTTCAGCCTTACCAATGCAAGCAATACACTGCTGTCAGGAACGTTCACGGGTGGTAACATCCTGACCGTGGCTTCCGGCTCAACGACTTCGTCGATCACCAACACGGTGAACAACGTCACGTACACCGGCGGCTCCTACTTCACGAAATCTGGTCTATTGAATCCGGGATCTTTCTCGATTTCCATGACCAGCGTCAAGCCGTCTCCCGTTATTGGTGCTGACGGTTACCTGAGCCAATTCACTGCGGGTGGTACGAGCACGTTCAGTGCAACGACACCTGCGGCGGTTCCAGAACCGGCGACAGTGGCACCGTTTATCATGGGCGGCCTCGGCCTCATGGGCCTGGCTTTCCGTGCGCGGAAAACCCGCCGTTCCAACGGCGCAGCAGCCTAGTGGTATTCGCTTCGGCGAGACCCCCAGGAAAACTGACGGATGCGCTCTGGGGAAATTCTCCAGAGCGGGTTCCGGCAGCTGCTCAAAATCGTACGGTGGCGGTGTTGTTTCGACAACCCGCCACTTTGCTTTAAATTGTCCGAAACCACCCTCTATTCTGAAGGGCTTTTCGCCGAAGATAGAAGTATGAGCACACGGTAAAGGCTCTTTACTTTCGTCCCAAGTTTTGTAATTAAGTTTTTTATGGCAGTTGCTCCACCAAAAATCGACATCAAGGACACTGCGCCTGGGGGCAGTTCGCTGGATTGGCGCGATCTTTTGCCATTTGCGGTGGCGGTGACACTGCTTGGCATTCTGGCCGAGCCGACCCTGAGGTTCTGGTTTTACGAATACTCCGTTCCGGAGTCGTATTATCAGCACGCGCCGCTGATCCCATTTATTGTCGGCCTGATGCTCTGGCATCGGCGGGCGGCATTGCTGGCGGCTCCGAAGCGGCCAGCGCCACTGGCATTGCTGCTGCTGGTTCCTGCTCTGGCGCTTCTGGTTTTTGCGATCAAGCTTCCGGCGGAAGCACTGGAGTCGGCAGCGTTCTTGTTTTCAATCGTGGGCGGTGTTTGGCTGACGCTCGGCACGGCGGTGGTCCGCACGGCGGCTTTTCCGCTGGCATTCCTGTGGCTGATGGCCCCGCTGCCCCGGCCCCTGCTTAACGACTCGACCCTGCATGTACAGATGGCTTCGACGGTGCTGGCAGATAAGATTCTGCACTTGATGCTGTTTCACACCACGCTGGTCGGTAATGTCATCCACATGGAAGACTACTCGCTTTTTGTTGATGTGCCGTGCTCCGGGTTCAAGCTGCTGCTCGCTCTGCTGACCTTCAGCGCAGCGTTTGCCTATCTGGTAGACGGAAAGCCAGCCAAGCGCATCGGATTGTTTTTGTTTAGTCTGCCCCTCAGTTTAGTCGTCAATGCGGTTCGGATCGCATTGATTGGGGTAGTAGGTGAGTGCATCGGACCTGATGCCGCCCATACCTTCCACGACTGGAGCGGAATGATCACACTCACGTTAGGTTTTGCCGCCTTGTTTGGGCTGGCTAAGGGGTTAGGATGCCGAACATTCGCCGGATGGGCTATTTTCTAACACTGATTCTCGGTGCGGCTCTAGCGACTTCCATGGTCTGGAAGCCTGCCCCTCCGGCTCACTTTGTCGGAATTACGAGTGCTGAAGTTCCACGGGAGCTGGCTGGCTACTCAGCCCCGGAAGACGATATCCTGCCGCCAGACGTTCGAGCAGCACTGGCTTCCACTGACCCGCTTTCGAGAAATTATCACCAGGCCAGTGGGGATGTGAATTTTCTGCTCATCGGCGGCACGGACCGAAGCGCTTTGCACGATCCACGCTCCTGTCTGATCGGGGCCGGGATGCAGCTGGAAGATGACCACGTCGAGATGCTGCCAGGCACGCAGATCGAAGCGCGCAGCTGCCGTGCTGTCAGTCAGAATGCTGTTCCGGGTGCTTCCAGTCAGGGCGGATATGATATTCTTTATCTCTACATCGTCAATGGCAAAGTGATCAATCAGGTCACACAAATCCGGGCCGCAATGCTGCTGAGCGCAGTGCTCGGTCAGCGGGGAACGCCTGTATACTTTCTGCGATTTACCCGCTCGATCAGTCCGAACCCGCAGGAATACACGACTGATCATGCAAAGCTGCAGCAATTCGCGGCAGAGATGTGGAAACACCTCCAGCCGCGCTTAGTTGCTTCTTCCGGCTAGAAAAAAAGTTATGGAATCTTTAGGTAAAATTTACATATCGGGTATCGCCTTTCACAATGTCACCATGGCGGAAGCCGTCACACAGATCGTGCAAATGGCCCAGAAGACGGGCAAGCCGCGCTATGTGTGCACTGGCAATCTGGATCATCTGGTGACACTAGAGCATGATGCTGAATTTCGCGCCCTTTATCAGGCCTCGGACCTGACACTGGCCGATGGCAAGCCGATTGTTTGGCTTTCGCACCTAGCCGCGACCTCTTCTCGGCCCGCGCTTAAAGAGAGAGTCACTGGCAGCGATCTTTTCTGGCAGCTGGCCCGGGCGTCCGAGCAGACCGGCCTCCGCCTCTTCTTTCTGGGCGGAGCGCCGCAGGCGGCTGAACTGGCCCGCGAGGCCGTGACCGCGAAATACCCCGGTGTCCAAATCTGCGGTGTCTACTGCCCCCCCTTTGAGACTTTCGAGTCAGCGGAGGAGCAGTCTCGAATCCGCGAAATTGTATGTTCTGCTCAGCCAGATATTCTCCTGGTCGGATTCGGCGCACCAAAGCAGGAGAAATGGATCGCCGCAAATAAAGAGCTGTTAAGCGTTCCCGTTTCTATTGGCGTTGGTGGCTCTTTCGAAATGGCCGGAGGCGTCGTAAAGCGTGCGCCGGTGTGGATGCAGCAAGTTGGACTAGAGTGGGCATATCGTTTCTTGCAGGAACCCGCACGTCTCTGGCATCGCTATTTTGTGCGTGACCTCGGTTTTCTGGTCACCCTAGCCGTGCGGACAGTCGCCTTGCGGCATGCGGCGAAGCATAGATCGTCAGACGAGACCTCGTCGCGCCCGAAATTCGACACGAAGATTTTATGAGTCCCGCTGGTCCGAAAGCAGGTTTACCCATTTGCAAGCAGCAGAGACGTATGCGATGGGCCAGGGCGCAGCAGCCTTCACCAGCGACAGGCTTTGTCACATCGAACGACTACGGCGATATTGTGCCGCCCGACCTCCCCGGTATCGCACTCTCCCCCAAGCCTCTCTGTCATAACTCTCTGAATGCCATTTATCGGGGCTGGGATCACACGCATCGCTGCGAGGTGGTCGTGAAGGTCCAGCGGGCTACTACGGATCTGGTCGCGATGGACCGATTTCGCCGGGAAGCTGCGGTGATGGCCCAGCTGCGTCACCCGAGCATTGTTTCTGTGTATCGCTTCCATGAAGGAAACCCGGCTGCGCTTGTGATGGAGTATGTCTCGGGCCAGACGCTTGCCGAACGCATCGACGCTGACGGCTGGCTTTCGCCAGTGCAGACTGCCGCTATCATCGAGAGTGTTGCCGCCGGCCTCGACTGCGCTCATGCCGCAAACATCATTCACCGGGACGTCAAACCAGCCAATATTCTCCTGCCGAAGCATGGGCTGGCCCGACTGACGGATTTTGGCGTCGCGCATATCGATACTGATGCGTCGCTGACACTGATGGGTGATCTGCTGGGGACAATCGAATATGCCAGTCCCGAGCAGGTGCATGGACACGAAGCTCCTGATGCTCGCAGCGATGTCTATTCTCTTGCCGCTGTTGCCTACTTCGCCCTGACCGGCACGCCTCCGTTCCGGGCCTCCGATGAAAGCGCACAGGCGCAGCTCTCTGTGATGCACCGTCAGGTCTTCGCAGACCCGCCGCCGCTGCGGGTTCATCGCGAGAATATTTCTCCTCAAGTTGAGGCGGTCGTTCTGCGCGGGCTGGCCAAAGCTCCGGGTGATCGTTTTCAGAGTGCCGGGCATTTTGCCGCTGCTTTGCAGGCTGCGTCGAGGACCGAAGGGGGAACGCCGCAGCAAAATGTGCGGACTGCAGCCACTCGGCGGACCGCCGTCTTGGCCGGGTTTCTCACGGCGGCGGCGCTTCTCCTGGCAGGAGGCGGTTTCTGGTGGAAAATTAATCATGCTCCGCTCCGCCCGCCTCCATCCATGCTTGCTGTTCAAAAAAACACGGCGCCAGCTGCAGCGCCTACCCTGCATCACGCCAAGATGCGCTCTGCCAAGATGCGCTCTGCCAAGATACGCCGAATAAAGCGCGTCCCTGTTCGTTTTTCAGATGAGGCTCATACGGCCGCTGCGGCGGCACAGATTGCACCGGGGAATTCCCACCGTATCCCGCACAAGCGACGTCATCGGCTGCGCTCCTCTGTGATCCATCAGCGGCCGATGCCTACCCCGATTTTTGCCGCAATCCCAGTGAAGGAAGCCGCCGAACCTGCTGCCCCGCATTTACGCAACCCCCGAGTCCTCCACTGAAAAGCTGTTGTGCCGTTCGCCGATCAAATGGCGTATAATACAGATATCTTCTGAAAGCAGGCAGCAGCATGGCGACGACACTTGAGCAGGATACACCATCTTCTCTCAGCCCAAACGTAATTTCGGATGCATTAGCATCGGTGACAGTGCGGCTGAGACTGGTGCGCTGGGTTCGCCATGCTTCGCGTGGGGCACTGACCGGGCTCGCTGTGTGCCTTGTGTTCGTGACTCTCTCGCACTTCAATTTACTCCCCGACTGGCTGTTTCTCGAAGCTGTGGTCCCCATCGTTCTGCTGCTGGGGATCGGTATTGGCACGCTGACAGCGTTTTTACGGCCCATTGCGCTGATGGATGTCGCTCGACTGGCGGAGGCGCGTCTGGGTTTGAAGGAGCGGTTGTCCTCTGCGCTGGAGTTCGAGCGTGCCCCGCAGGCAGCACTCGCACCGGACGCCGCTCTGCTGATGCGGCTTCAATTGGAAGATGCGGCCACCTATGCCCGTGGCCTGAAGGCCGTCGATGCCGTGCCGTGGAAATGGCCCTGGGAATCTAAAGCTGCGCTGGGTGGATTGGTGCTGCTTGTGCTCGCCCTGATACTGCCAAATCTTCCCATGCTCATTCCGCCGAGCGTTCAAATCGAGCGTAAAATCGTCAGCAAGACCGGCGATAAATTGCAGCAGACGGCAAAGTTAATCGCAAAACAGGCCGATCTGCAGCATCTGGAAGGAACACGCCGGAGCGCCGCGAGTATGCAGCGTCTGGGCCAGCGCCTGTCCCAAGGTCGTTTGGACAAGAAGCAGGCGATGGTGCAGATGTCCAAGCTGACTCAGCAGATGCGGGCCGAGCAGCAGAAGATGGCCCAGCAAAATGGCGGTCCGGGAGCAGGAGCGAAGAGCATGGCGCTGGCTGGTCAGCAGATGGCACAGGCGATGTCGAGCGCGTCGGCGTCCGGGACAACCGGCAGTAAATCCTCTTCCGGCGGCCAGAAGGCTGGGGGTGGAAACAAAAGCAATCCGAAAAACGGGGCACAGGGTGCCAGTGGCAGCAAGAATGGGGCCGCTGATAAGAAAAGCGGTTTCAATGTTCCTGGCACTGGCAAGCATTCGGAGAGTCAGCCCGGGAAATCCTCAGCAAATACTCCCTCAACTCCGGAAATGCAGAAGGCTGCCCAGGCGATGCAGCAAAATGATGCCAAAGGTCTCAGTGAGCAGCTTCGTCAGCTGGCATCTCGAGCCGAGTCAGGCAAGATGTCGCCGGGCGAGCAGCAGCAGGCCGCCCAAGACTTGCAGAAGCTCTCGGAAGCTTTGAAAAACGCGCCTATGAAAGAAACGCAGCAGCATTCTCAGGCGGCGGCGGTGGCGATGAAGCGCGGCGACAAATCAGCGGCGGCATCAGAGATACGGAAAGCCGCCGAGGCGGCTGAGCGCGAAGCCCAGCAGCAGACTGATCAGCAGGCCCAGGCCGATGCCCAGCAGTCTGTAGAAGGTGCTGAGAGCGAGATGGCGGGCGCAAACAGTGCCGGGGACATCCAAAACGACTCCGGTCGGCCCGGGCAAGGACAAGGCAAAGGTCAAGGCAAAGGCAAGGGAAGCGGGGCGGGCGAAGGGGCAGGGGAGGGCCAGGGACTGTCAGGCAGCAATGGCAAGCATGGCAGCGGCAAGGGCAACGGCGGCTCGGGCGGCGGGGGAATGGCGGGGGGCAAGCCCTCCGATACCGGACTGGGAAGCAGCCCCCTCAAGCACCTAGGCCATATCAGCCCCGATAGTCCCAAAAATGGCAAGCTGTACTTCGGCAAGCCTCTCAACGCCGGGCCCAGCAAGACCGGCCCGATGCGCAAAGTCGGCTCCAATCCTAATACCCCCGCCGGGCAGACGACCAGCAAAGTGCCCTATTATGATTACGTCGCGCCCGCCCGCACCAGCGCGGAGTCGACGATGGACAAAGAGGATATCCCTCCGGCTTATCGAAGCGATGTGCGTCGATATTTCAATTCGCTCCAGCCCCAACCCCGAAGCGGTAGAAAATAAATTAACACCAGGGAGAAAACTCATGACCGACGAACAGCTGGGGGCGTTGCTGCTCCAAAAAGCACGCGCGGAAAATAAAATATTGAAGCTGAATGCTGAGATCAAAACAGCATCCACCGCATTCCTCAAACTCGCGGATACTCTCGCGAATATGCCGGGCGAGATCGAATTCAAAAACCTGCCCGGCGAAGTCGGCCAGTGGCCGGAGCGGGGTGGGCGTCATACCGAATTCGAATGGGGTCAGGTAGACACCGGAACCATCGCCCGGCGTCTGATCGACCTGCGCGCTGCTGAGACGGAAATCTGGGAAGCGGACAAGCAGATCCGTGAGAGCGGATCACTGTAAATTAGTTTTTGCGAAACCCGTACAATTACTGTTGAAAGACTGAAACCGCCGTGTTACAATAAGTCATAATGTACAAAGAAAACGCAGCAGAGGAAGTCTGGACGGAGCAGGAATACGTCATGCTGGGGCTGGCACGGGAGACGGAGTGGGCGGAAGCCTATGCGGATTATCACCCGGAATGTCCCATGGGGGGGATTTATTTGGAATTCCTGCGCCGTGAGATGATCACGGCGCAGGGAAAGCTGTAGCGCCTAAGCGTCGCTGTTAGTCCGCGATACGCTGTTATAGAACGTACCCATCCCCAGGAACGTTGGTGCCCACAGGCCGACGAAAATGCCTGTGTCTTTCTTGCCGGTCGCGAACAGATAAATTGCCGTGATGATTGATACCAGGCTGGCCCCGTAAACCAGGCCTTCCACATCTTTATTCATTGAGTCTCCCCATTTTCTAAGACACCATGCTTGGAAGCAGCGCCGTTTGGTATTATACCGAAAAATCTCGGTTGGCAAACCACCATCCACATCCCTGCATCCTGGTTATCAACCGATGAAAACTCTGAGCGCAGGGGCGTCCTGCTGGCCGCCAATTTCGCCCCCACCGTCTCCGAATTTACAGGCATCGCCGCCGCTCCTGTGACTCCTCGCGTTTCCCCCCTCCTCGTTTTTTTCGGCTGGGCATCGTGCTTTCCTAGGAGTGTTCTTATTTCGTATTATTTCCTACAGGGAATTTGGTCGGCAGCGCACCCGGGGCAGTTCTGACTAGCTTAGTTTCAGGTACAATCAATTTAAGGAAGTATTGATATGGCGTATAAGATACTGGTGGTGGATGATGAGCCGAGCATTGTTCGACTGATGGAGTTCATTCTGGCCCGGCAGGGACATGAGATGATGGCAGCGGTAAACGGCGAAGAGGCACTGGAGAAGATCCGGCAGCATAAGCCGGACCTTGTGCTGCTGGATATCATGATGCCGCGCATCGATGGCTATGAAGTCGCGCGTACGCTGCGGGCCGACCCGGAAACGGTGACGCTGCCAATTATTATGCTCTCAGCCAAAGCGCAGGAAGAAGATATCCGGAAAGGAATCGCGGTGGGGGTCAACGAATACATTACAAAGCCGTTTAGCCCCGAACATTTGGTGCATGTTGTCTCCGATTATCTCCAGAAAATTGAGAAAGCGGAAGATATCATTTAGCATGCCTGTTGACTCTCTTTGTCCGATTGTCTATAATAGCCACACACCGAATTCTGTAACTTAGTTTGGAGATTTTTTTATGCTCATCGAAGGCCATGCAGCCGTCCTCAACGAACCCGGTCGCGACGTCGAAATCGAAGAGATTACTGTGGATGATCCAGGCCCGGGTGAAGTGCGGGTCAAGCTGGCCGCCTCCGGTGTCTGCCA
Organism: Armatimonadota bacterium; assembly: GCA_025354405.1. Lineage (GTDB taxonomy): Bacteria > Armatimonadota > Armatimonadia > Armatimonadales > Capsulimonadaceae > JANXMY01. Next base: position 28,932 of record JANXMY010000187.1, on the reverse strand, counting down.
CACGGACCTGACTGTCAAAAACCTGCTGGGGAACGGCATGGCCTTTCCCATCGTGCTCGGGCACGAAGGGGCAGGGTATGTGGAATCTCTTGGGGAAGGTGTCACGCATTTAGCCGTCGGCGACCCGGTGGTCCTGGCTTACCGCGCTCCCTGCGGGCAATGTCCTGCCTGCCTTCGCGGCGACCCGCGCCACTGCTATATGGCCCTGCGGCCCGGTCAGCGTATCAAGCGCAAGCGCGATGGCGCCGTTTGCTCCCAAGTGCTGCGCTGCGGGACGTTCTCCACTTACACCGTCGTCCATTCCAAAGCCGCTATTAAAATGCCCAAAGAGATGCCGCTGGACAAAGCTTGTCTTATCGCCTGCGGGGTCGTTACCGGCGTCGGGGCTGCGATGAACACGACCCCTGTCTTCCCCGGGGCCCGCGTCGCTGTTATTGGCTGCGGCGGAGTCGGTCTGTCGGTCATCCAGGGGGCAAAGCTCCAGCACGCGCGGCAGATTATCGCGGTCGATGTCAGCGAGAGCAAGCTGCGTCAGGCCATCGAGTTCGGCGCGACCCACACCGTCAACGCGTCGACTGGCGACCCTGTAGCTCAGGTGCGGGCTTTGACCGAGGATGGCTGGGACGGCGGAGTTGAGTTTGCCTTTGAGGCCACGGGTATTCCGAAATGCACGGAGCAGGCGATTAAGATGCTCTCTTATGGCGGCACAGCGACCACCATCGGCTTCCCCGCCGCCGACGATGCGGTAACTCTGAATTTAGGCGACATGTCCACCGGCGTCTATTGGAACAAAGCCGGTTTGCGGGTCAGCCACTGCGGCGATGCCCTTCCATCCCACGACTTCCCGCTCCTGGCCCAGCTTTATCTCGACGGCAAGCTGAAGCTGGACGAGATGGTGACGAGCAAAATTACCCTCAGAGACGTCAACGAAGCATTTGAAGCGATGCATCATGGGGATGTGCTGCGCAGCGTGATCCTATTTTAAGCCACTAGAAAGTCGAGTAAACAGATGAGTGACATCGAATTTGCAAAAACGAAACTTGGGATTCCCCCGCTGGCAGGGCTGGCGACTTACGAAGAGGCCACGCGTGTCGGCTATGGCGTAGATGAGAACGTCGAGCGGATGCGGCGGCTGAACTATGTTGAGGCGCGGCTGTACGAAATCTCAGCAGCTTTCATGAATCCGACGCCGGAATGGGAGATCAAAGGCGCACTCAGCCTGCACCTGTATTTGGACAGTGAGCACAGCTTGGCCCTGCGTGGGCGGGTCGCTGAGCTGCGCCGCCCGCCACTGTTCCTTGATGAAGCCCCGGACGACAAACTGGCGGCGCTGATGGATGAAACAATTCGGGCGCAAAACACGGTTGAGTTTTTGACTGGTGTCTTCGGGGTCATCCGCCCGGCACTGCTGGCGGCATATGAAGCGCATCTGGCGGCGGTCAACCCGGTCTTCGACTTCCCGACGGGGCGGTTTATGCGGCAGGCGGTGAGCGAAGAGGCGCAGATGCTGGATTGGGGCCGGCAGGCGTTAGCCGCCGTAACGCAGTCTCCTGAGGCGCAAGTGATGGCTCAAGCCTGGCAGGCACATTTGGAAGCGTATCTGGTGGCGGCGGGGGGAGTGAGCGGCCGCGATGAGGTTCCGGCTGGGCTGATTGTGCCCGCACCGCGTGCGCTGGGCGAGTTTGTGGCCGATGTTGATCCGAAGCGCGACGCCCGCTCGGGGGATATTTACAACTTTCACTACCGAGCCAATGATGTCTACTCTGATCCGGCCGCGGACTTTGAGGAGCGCAATCTGGCACTGATGTACAAGCGTTTCCACGAGATGGACGTTCCCGAGATGATGTCGAGCATCGTGCTCCAAACCAAAGGGAAGCCGTGGGAATATTACCGTGACATGGGGCGCCAGCTTTGGGATGAAGCGCGGCACTCGATGATGGGCGAAGTCTGGTTTGCCAAATATAACGTGGACTGGAGCCGTTATCCGAACCATGTCGGCTGGTCAATGCACCTGAACCTGGACCGGACACCGCTGGAACGGCACGTGATCCTTTACTATATCGAGCAGAGCCTAATGAATGGCAAGACTGGCAAGCGTGAAGAATGGCGTATTGCCCAGCAGGCGAATGACCCGCTGGCGACCTACTTCCAGGACTTCGACTGGGCGGATGAAGTGCTGCACGCACAGATCGGACGCCGCTGGCTTAAACCCGACCTGGGCACGGTGAAGGATATTTTGGATAATGCGGGGGAGATCATCGGACGCTCTACTCCCACTCTCGATTCGCGGCGCCTGCTTGCCCCACAGGTAGACTGGTGGCCGCGCTATGTGCAGGACATCCTTGGTCGGCCCAGCACGTCGGTTGCCGGGTCGGACAATCCGGTGATACCAAAGTTCCAGACAATTGCCTCCGGGTAGAGCGATTTAGAAAGACAATCAAATGCCGGAACTGCCGGAGGTGGAGACGCTGCGTCGTGGCTTGGAAAAGCATCTAGTAGGGCGAACGATCGCTGAAACTCGGGTGCAAGTTGCCAAGATGATCAAGGGAACTCTCTGCGAACCGGATGTGTTCAAGAAAAGTCTGCAGGGGGCAAAAATCCTTTCTGTCGGGCGGCGCGGAAAACACTTGATTAATAAGTTGGATTCCGGGTATTATCTACTGTTGCATTTAAATATGCGAGGACAGTTGCTTCTGACCCCGGCGGATGAGCCGGATGCGAAATATCTCGCGGCGGCTTTCGCGCTGGATGATGGGGCGGAGTTGCGGTTCCATGATATGTGGACCTGGGGCGAGATACGCCTTGTCTCCGAAAGTGAGCTGGCTGAGCACCCTGCCCTTCGGGATATGGGCCCAGAACCGCTCTCAGAACAGTGGAGTGTGCAGGATTTGCAAGTGGGGCTGGCTAAGCGTCCGAAAACAGCGATTAAAGCAGTTTTACTGGACCAAGCCGTTTTAGCCGGAGTTGGCAACATTTATGCAGATGAGTCATTGCACCGAGCTGGTATTCAGCCGCTTCGCCTCTCAGGTTCGCTGACAGCTCCAGAGGTCAAAGAACTGCATCGCGAGATTCAAGCCGTCCTGACCGAAGCCACCGAGGGCGGTGGGACGATCAGTGACAACTATGTGGATGCTGATGGGCAGATTGGGCGCTTCGTTCCTCGTGTCTATGACCGGGGAGGGAAACCGTGCGTTTCCTGTGGGACAGAGCTGACCCGGATCCGAGTTACGGGACGAGGAACAGTTTTCTGTTCGCTTTGCCAAAAATAAAATTTTTAACTAAGACCACTACGAAATTCTAATACTAATCCAGGACAATCGTGTCCTAATGCTGAGGAGCACTACGAAACTATGTCGGCCGCACCCGAAGATGTTATGACCAATGAACAGGCTGCCCCCGTGGCAGTGGAGACGGCTCCCCCTACAACACCGCCGACGGCACCTGCCGCCGTCGAAGCTAATGGCACGGCGCAAGCCGCTGCTCCGCCCCCAGCTCCAGCGCCCATCCCGGTGGCTGCGCCGGTGGTCGTGCGCGAAGAACAACCGATGAGTCAATCGGATTTCGAGAGCATGTTTAAAGAGCTGGCGGAAGGAGACGTTGTCATTGGGACGGTCGTCCATATTGACAAAGATGGCGTTCTCGTCGATGTCGGCAGCAAGAGCGAAGGGATTGTTCGGCCCAATGAACTCTCCCGCGAGCCTTATGAAAACATCGAAGACGTTGTCAAGATCAACGAGCAGATCAAGGTAGTTGTAATCGGCCGCACCGATGAAGGGCAGCTTCTGCTGTCCAAAAAGCGTGCGGACTTCGAGAAGGCCTGGGACAAAGTCATCGAGGCGATGAACGATGGCACAATCCTGCACGCGATGGTCTCTGAGCGTGTCAAGGGCGGTTTGGTTGTTGACCTGGGAATCCGCGGCTTCGTTCCGGCGTCCCACGTCGGCTCAGGTGATTTCAAGCATCAGAACCTGGACAAATATGTTGGCCAGAGCATTCCGCTGAAAGTCATCGAAGTGGATCGTGATCGACGTAAAGTCGTTCTGTCCAACCGCATGGCGACGGAAGAAGAGCGGCGCAGCAAAAAAGATGAGACGCTGGCCTCCCTCAAAGAGGGTGAAGTCCGGAAGGGTATCGTTCGTCGTGTGACCGACTATGGGGCGTTTATTGACCTTGGCGGCATCGATGGCCTGCTTCACGTCTCGGAGATGTCTTGGTCCCGAATCAATCATCCCAGCGAAGTCCTGAAAAACGGGCAGGAGCTGGACGTCATGATCCTGAAGCTGAAGCTGGATCAGGGCCGGATCAGCCTTGGCCTGCGGCAGATACTGCCCGATCCGTGGACAGAGATTGGCGACAAGTATAAAGTCGGTGATCTGGTCAAAGTGACCATCTCCCGTCTGGTTCCGTTTGGCGCATTCGTGACATTGGAAGAGGGCGTTGAAGCCATTATTCCGACGAGTGAGCTGGCCGAGCGGCGTATCGCTAAACCCTCTGATGCGGTCAACCCCGGCGAAATCGTCGAGGCCCGGATCATCGAGATGCGTGCCGACGAGCGCAAAATGACATTGTCCATTCGGCGTGTCCTGGAATCGACGACGGCACAGCCCTATGTGCCGGAGCCGGATGTCGCTGGTGGCCGTGGACGTGAAGTTCGCAGCGGCCGCGGTGAGCGTGATGGCCGACCGGTGGTCGGCGAGCGCGAAGGCGGAGCGGTCAGCCCGCCCCGTGACCGTCCGCGGCGCGAGCGCAGTGGTGGTGGTGGCGGAAGCCGAGGCGGTCGTGACACGGGTTACGGCGGCGATTCGGAAGACGACTACAAAGAGTTCAAGAACTATCGTGCGACCCAGCGCGAAGAGACATTCGGTACCAGCCTGGCGGATGTCTTCGGCGAGCATTTCGGAAAGGACCTGGCAGCCGCCTCGTCCGAAGCCGAACCGGCAGCGGCCGAAGGCGAAGCCGAAAAAGAGTAAGTGTCACCAGAAAAGCCCCTGCAACTGCAGGGGCTTTTCGAGTTTGAGCCCTATGAAGATTTTTGGCATTACCGGTGGGGTCGCCACCGGTAAGAGCACAGTGACCCGGATGCTGGCCGAAGAGGGCGCGCTGACAGTCAGTGCGGATGATATCGCCCGTGCGCAGCTTGCCCCTGGTACGGAGCTGACGCAGGCTGTTCTCGCCGCATTCCCTCTCTGCCGCGATGCAACGGGGGAGGGGATCGACCGGCGTGCCCTGAGCCATCTTATCTTCGCCGATGCTCAGGCCCGAGCGCGATTGGAAGCACTTACCCATCCCGCGATCATCGCAGCATTAGAGCTGCAGATCACAGAGTGGCATAACGCAGGCCCCGGGATCGCCATCGCCGAAATCCCCTTGCTTTTTGAGGCTGATCTGGAGCGGTTGGTGGACGCGGTTGTAGTCGTCGCTTGTGGGGAAGCAAATCAAATTGCGCGCCTTCAAATACGTCAAGGCATCGGCGCAGCGGAAGCGCGGCGTCAGATCGCGGCTCAGTGGCCGATTTCCGCAAAAATCGCACGCGCGGACGTTGTTATTATGACCGACGGAAGTTTGGAAGATACGCGCCGCCAAGTACAGGAGTTTTGGGATTCACTATGATCGATAGCAGCACGCATCAAGGCTTTACACTCTGGCTGACCGGCCTTTCGGGGTCAGGCAAATCTACACTGACCAGCGCGCTGGCAGATATCTTTCGGGACCGCGGCTATCCCGTCGAGCTTCTGGACGGCGACGAGGTGCGCACACATCTCTCCAAGGGGCTGACGTTCAGCAAAGAAGACCGCGACATCAATGTCCGGCGCATTGGCTACGTCGCCCGCCTTCTGGCCCGGAACGGGGTTGTTGTGCTGACGGCGGCGATTTCGCCGTACCGGGCCGTTCGCGGCGAGGTCCGCGCCGAGCATGATGCCAATGGGGTACCGTTTGTGGAAGTTTATGCGGAAGCAAGCCTGGAGGCTTTGTCTGAGCGCGATGTCAAAGGTCTCTACAAAAAAGCGCTGGCCGGCGAAATCCCGCATTTTACCGGTGTTTCTGACCCGTATGAAGCCCCGGTCAGCCCGGAGGTCGCCGTTCGTACAGATCGTGATACAATCGCCGAATCACTTTCTCAGATTCTGGGGGAGCTGGAGCGGCGGGGTTTAATTGGGTGTAACTAAGCAAGTTTTGGAAAAAGAAAAAAGAGAACCATTTCTGGTTCTCTTTTCTTCTTGGTAGCCCCTGCCGGTCTCGAACCGGCGATCTTCCACGTGAAAGGCGGACGTCATAACCACTAGACCAAGGGGCCAACATTGAGTGCTAAATCCATCCAACGCGCTAGTTTCTGTCGTATCTTCGTATGACTTGCTTTAATATGGCATGTGCCATATCGCTGAATATTGACCTTATGGCCAGCACTCGCCCGACTTAAAGCTGCCGTCGTCTTCTGGAAACTGGTACTAGCCAGTCCGGTTACATTTTGCCAGTACTGCTCCGCAGTCGTTACGCACAAACCGGGATGCAAATGAATGGCACAGCGCATTGAGCCGTCTGGAATACCTATTGTCTCAAAGAACCTGAGTCCTGAACTGATAACACGCGGATCACAGTTCGACAGGCACAGACCATTCTGGTTGGTTTTACTGCCTTCTCCAATATACAAAGCCAAGCCAAACATAAACTGCGGATTTGACGAAAGAAATTCATACTCGCCTTCCGCTTCCAAGCGATATTCGCCCCAGCGAATGTCGCGCCTCTTGCGCTCATTACGGCTGAACTTCTCGCGCCCTGCACTAATCTTGTTCTCAATTTGAGCAATTTGCTCATCCGTGAGAGGAATATCGCGCAGCCAAAGGCTTAAAGTGCTTTTGGAAACGCCGACTTCCTTCAATATGTCATTGTAGCTCAGTCCCTGCGCACGAAGGAAGAGCGCTCTTTGCTTTTCCGCAGACTTCATGCCTGTAAGTGCCTCCATAGCCTATCGGAGTTCCAACAACTTACCAATTGTACCTAAAACGCCCGGCGTTTGTCAACTCATTCAGGACAAAGTCAATGAAAAAATTTAGAGATGACTACTGTGGTGGATCAATGCGTTTTATATCCAGTCTTTTAGACACTTCATCTGCGAACCGGGTGGCGCGAGAAAATCGACCAAAATGTCCGATTGGTGCTTTGCCGAGTTGTCCTACCCAGGCAATGTAAACAAGGTACACTTGACTGGAACTTCCATTGCTCCAGACATAAATCCCTGCGATGTCGTCCCACGTCCCAGAACGCACATTCGGAAAGACTAGCCAACCCGTTAATCTTCGATAAGTACGTATCTCCGGTGACATCACTACATCATTCGGTCCGCTCGCGCGAACACAGACCAGGATGACAGCGAACGAAGCTACCATACTTATTGTGAACAATTCCCACGTCTGAGACGAAATTATAGCATGGCGTGTCGAGGCATCGCCAACTATAAGCAGCGGCCATGTAGCAACGGTAAAACTAAATAGTGCCGCCGCGCTACGGAGTCCCAAAGGTTTGCGAAACGCGATTTGACCGAAGGGCATCCAGTGTTCGCGGCTCTTAGTTCGGCTGACAGTTACGACAAGGAATGCCTCGACGAAAGTCAGGGCTATATACCCTAACAGAAGATCATCGTAGCGAGCAACAAAAGATGGCATGATTTGTCACAGCCGTTCTGTCTCCTGAGCAAATTTTTTCGGCAATCTCTAAAATTATGAACAGTATTTAAGAGACAGGCCTTCGTCGATTTTCAGATCAGCTTTTCTTGTCACAGGCCAGTTCGAGAGTCATGCCTACCAGGGATAAAACATATTCTACTGCCATGTCAACTATCATTTTAATCCCTTGTTTTGCTTTTTCAAATGGATCTCCGATAAGACTGTCTAAACACCCTATAGCAGTCTCCAGCAATACTCCTTCGACCATACAGCCAGGACAAAAGCCGGGGGGTTGGCGAAAACGGAGCGTGCAATCTAATGTGTCAGGGCCGCCGCTCGCATCTGAGCTGGAAGAACACGCCGTGCCCCGGCGAAATGCGACTGATAGTACCGGTCAGTCAGATGGTCCATCCGAACCCCTTTGTGGGAATTTGCGGCATGGACAAACTCGCCGCCGCCGACATAAATGCCGACGTGGGAGATACCGTGCTTATAGGTGTTTTTGAAGAAAACTAGGTCTCCAGGCTGGAGCAAGCCATTCGGGACCTTTTTGCCGTTGTAGTACTGTTCGGTCGCTGTGCGCGGGAGGGAAACTCCATTGGTGGCACCGAGAATATAGCGAACAAAGCCGGAACAGTCAAAGCCGGAACGCGAGGTGCCGCCCATGACATAGCGGGTGCCGCGAAACGCATACGCGGCTCTGACGACGTTCCCGCTATGAATAGCGGAGGTTTGTGCCTGAATTTGTGCAATATGGGCTTCATGATTCGCCCTGGAATGCGCTTGGCCGATATGTGCCGAGAGGAGTGTAGATGCGCAGGTGGCGAGTGTCGTGAGTAAAAAAAGCGGACGGCCCACCCGTGTTATTTTCGGTCCCAGCAAAAGTAGTATTACCTTTCGTGATAATCTTAGGAGTGATTGCGTATTTGTGCAATCTTTCACAGACAAAACATTCTGACACATTTACCCGTTTTTTGCAAGCCTCTCGCGCTCAATCTCTTTCTCCTTCATCTCCCGCTGTGCTCGCTCCGGCACGATTCGCTCCCGCGATCCAGTTGGTGCAAATGCGAAATGCTCCGTTCCCAAAGCATTGAGAACCACGCGCTCGACCGGCGAGAAATCGTCCGGCTGGGTGCGGTCAAACTGCATCGGCTCGCGCAGAGACACCGGGGGATTGGTAAGAAAGCGGGGAATACCCGATTTGTTCCGCGACGAAGCATGCAATAAGAAGGGGTGGCAGAGAATGACATCGCCGACCTTGCCGGTAACTTCGGCAAACTCTCGGCACTCTTCAATGAGTGGACGGAATGGGATTTCATTGGGAAGTACGCCTTCCGGGTGGGCCGCGAAGAAGCGGGCAACCGGAGCTAGAGAATCAGGTGCGATGAACGTGCCGCCGCCCTCATGGCCGATATCAGACCAGAGCACCAGCACGAGCAGTCCCTGTTCTGGGCTATCCAGGTAGTGCCGAAAGAAATCGCCGTCTTTATGCCATCCGCCGACGGAGGCCGACGGTTCCTGCCAGGGCTGACCAGCCCCATCGGAGAAGTTCACGATCAGCGCATCGCTCCAGGAGCAAGGGGTATGGATGCGATCGAAGCCGCCGAGCAGGTCCCCGATTGCCGCCCAGGCCTTCGGAGCAAAGGTGGCGCAGTCGAAGGCTGTGAGTGACGGCATATGTACACGCGATTTATCCCAGCTCGCCGGGTCGTTTTTATCGTAGCCAAGCCGTACGTATGCCCGGTCTGTGATCTCCTGGGCTGCTTCGCGCGAGAAGCAGTCCGAGATCAAGAGGGAACCACGCTGAATAAACTCGTCAATCTGTGTCTGGGTGAGTGAACTTGGTTTCGGCAAAATGATCTCCTTGAATTCTTGGTTCGTGCGGCTGCGTCCGGGGTGTTGTTACCCATTCGCGGTCCTTCAAAATATGACTGAACTGTGCGACCAGTGTGACCGCCAGTTTGAGTGTTGTGTAGACCAGGCTGCTAAGGCCGTAGATCCAGTACCATGGCCCCAGTCCCCGACGGGTCTTCGGCGGAGCAAGAACATAGGTCGTCAGCAGCATCAGCGGCCCACAAGCTAGATTGATAATACCCGCAACAAGTAGATAAGGGCTATTAAACCAGTGAATGGGGATGCCGCTCAGCAGTGAGGCCAGCAGAAAGGGGAAAAACTGCATCGACAATGCCGGATAGACTTCGCGCCAGGCCAGCAGATAGAACCAGAGCAGCTTTTGGGTGACAGTGTAGTGCGGCGATCGCATCATTGCCCCGGTGTGCTTCAGCGCGACTTCCAGCCATCCCTGTGCCCAGCGCTTCCGCTGAAGCATCCAGTGGCTGACTTGCAGCGGAGCTAGCTCGGTGGAGACGAGGGAACGGTCATGCATCAGTCGACGGCCTTCGAGAAGAGCGCGGATGCTGGCATCAATGTCCTCCGTCAGCATGGAGGAGTCAAGCTGCAGGGCCGAAAGCACATCGCGCCGCCAGTATCCGTTGGATCCGCCAAAAATCGCAGTGCGGCTGAGATGGGCACGGCCCGGATGCGAGACGGCATAGATCGTGTCGAATTCGATCGCGACGGTCCGGGTGAACCAATTTTGCTGCTGATTCCGAATGAGGCAGCGGCCCTGCACCATATCACAACCATCTGCGAGCCAGCTCCAAGCCTTGCAAAAGCAGTCCGGTGCGGGCAGATGGTCTGCGTCGAAGATGGCGACGATCTCGCCGGTTGCTGCTGCGAGGGCGGCGTTAACATTTTCCGCTTTGCTGCGGCTCCCTGAAACGCGCAGGGGGAAAAGGCGCGGGTCGCGAGCGGCAATTTCCTGCAAATCCGCCTCGACTGCCAGCGATTCCGGCGTGTTATAGGCGAGAATGATCTGGAACTTCTCCGGCGGCACGTCTACCAAGGAGAGCATATGCTGGACGGTCTCCAGAATAATCTCCTGTTCATTGGGCAAGTAAGCGGCGATAATTGCTGTGCAGCAAGGCAGGGTCGGTGTCTCGAGGGCGTCGGGACTTTTTTGACCGGCCCGGAAGGCGGCCCAGGCTTCCGCGAGAAGCATCAGGCTGGTCAGAAGATAGATCGTGGTGATAAAGTACTGCAGGCCGCGAATAAATTCGGGGTTTATCCGTGCAATTGCGATATAGGCGACTGTGGGGAGGACAACGATTAGAAATAGAACCAGGGCGACACTGCCCCAGGGCATGGGGTGAGGGCGGACTCGCAGCTTTGCGGACCGCCTTGCCCATCGTTTGCGCCAGGATTCGGCTTTCAGCATAAAATCGTCCGCAAAATTCTCTCGGTTAAAGATTGAAAATAAATATGTCACTGGAACTTTTCAGTACTCACTAACGCTTTCTACTCAGGAGGAACGAAACCTATGATACTTCGCACACGCAAAGGGGCGTTGGCCCTGATACCCGCCGCTCTGGCCCTGCTGGCTCCGGCGACTTTCGCACAGACCGCTGCTCCGGCGCATCGGCCGAACTTCATCCAGCGTCATCCGACTATGACCGGTATTGGTGCAGGACTAGCGACGCATCACGCACTCAAAGTTTCCGCGCAGAATGCCAAGATGCATCACCGGAAACTCAACTTTGCGGAGCGTCATCCGACCCTCGCTGGGATCGGTGCCGGAACGATTACCCGCCACGAGATCAAAGCGCATACCGCGCACTAAGTATCCGTGGAATAAACGCTCGCCCGCCTCTGTTGGATAGACAGCGGCGGGCGGTTTTTGTTTCAGCTCCTTGTGAAATATCTGCAAGAAAACATCTGCATGAAAATAAACTGTCAGAAATGCTTGACAGGGGCGCGAAGCTGTGATATAGTAAATTAGCGCTCACAAACGCTGCAAGAACAAATTACTCCACGTGCGCTTCCCCGCGCATCTACAGAGCCTGCCGCCCGGTGTATCCCCACACCGAGCGGCAGTTTTCTGTTTCGGTGCTTCGTATTCACTCGTCATCTTCATCCTCTTCGCCCGCCAGAAGGTCGCCCGGGGCACGTGCCAGTGCAGCCTCGATGGACTTCTCGACAAACTTTGCCACGACTTCCTCTGTTTGCAGCGTTTCGATTTGCTTTTCCATCGCGGCGACCTGTCGCTCCAGAGCGGCGATCTGCGCTGGGTCGGTTTCCGTCTCTAATTGAAGACGCAGGCCGCGCTGCCGGTCCGCCAGAGCCTGACGCATCGCCTTCCATTCACTCGCACGGGGAGTGCCGCCGGTGAAATCATCAATCACAGTACTTGAGTCAATCATACTGAAATCGTACCCGCAATTTATCGAAAACCCTGCATATTTCCTCTGAAGAAAACCCAGCCCTCTGCCGATAATGATAGCAGTCAGGAACCAAGAAGAGAGAAAATCGCCTATGACACGCGGAGTCTATACCGCTGCCGCCGGAATGCTGGCGAGCCAGGCCGCGCAGGACACGATCGCGCAGAACCTGGCGAACGCAGCGACCACAGGCTATAAAGAAGATATTCCGCGCTTTGAGTCGTTTGAGGCAGCACTCGCGTCACGCACCGGCGGATCGGGGATTGGCCAATTGGGCAGTGGGGCGGCCTTGAGAGATCAGACCACAAACTTTGCGGAAGGTGGCCTGCAAAAATCCGGCAATGCGCTGGACGTGGCACTGACTGGCGATGCCGCTCTGGCTGTGCAGACGCCTCAAGGTATTCGTTTGACGCGGGATGGTTCACTGAGCTTAAATGCGCAGGGAACGCTCACTCTCTCCGATGGACAGACCCCGGTACTGGGTGCCGATAACCGGCCGATCCAGATCCCGTCCAAAACGAAAGAAATTTCGATCAACTTACGCGGAGATGTTACGGCAGACGGAACTCGTGTTGGCACTCTGCGGCTGGTTGGCCTGTCCGCCGTCGACAGACCGAAGAAGGTCGGGGATAACCTCTACGCCGTGAGTTCGCTGCGACCGGCCTCCCCGGCAGCCGCCGTTCGGCAGGGGTACCTAGAGGCGTCAAATGTCAATGTCGTCAAAGAAATGGTCTCGATGATCTCGATCATGCGGGCCTACGAAACCAATCAAAAAATGATGCAGTCCGAAGACGACACGACGGGTAAAGCCGTCAATGAAGTCAGCAAGCTGTAATCGTACGTACTCGTCGTACACATTTATCTCTCACACGGCTGGACTGTTCTGTACCTGCAAAGGCCGCAAACGGAAGCCGATGACCCGCTTTCTCTGACCGAGGAAGCGACTTCACAACGCACAGGAGACCCACGCACCATGATGCGAGCACTCTACACGTCGGCGACCGGAATGATGGCCCAGCAGCTCAATATGGATGTCATCGCCAACAACCTCGCCAATGTCAACACCGTCGGCTTCAAACGCAGCCGCGCCGACTTCCAGGACCTTTTGTACCAGGAAATGCGGCCCGCCGGTGCGCCCGTCGCTCAGGGAGCACAGTCACCCACCGGGATCGAAGTGGGGCTTGGTGTCAAACCCGGCGCCACACAGACCATCTTCGAGCAGGGCACCTTCCAGAATACCGGCAACAAGCTTGACGTCGGTATTGAAGGCGAAGGCTTCTATAAAGTTCTCCTCCCCGACGGCACCAATGGCTATACCCGCGACGGCGCGTTCAAACGTGACAGTCAGGGCAAATTGGTCAACTCCGATGGATTTGCTATCCAGCCCGAAATCACCGTTCCCGCGGATGCCAGCGATATTTCCATCGGTAAAGACGGCACGGTTTCTATCACCCGTGGCAGCAGCAATACCCCGGAGAATGTCGGCAAGATATCCCTCACCCGCTTCTCCAATCCAGCAGGTCTGGAGCATCTCGGCGGGAATAACTTCCGTGAGACAGCCGCCTCGGGCAGCCCGACCGAAGGGACGCCTGCACAGGCCGGGTTCGGATCGCTGTCGCAGGGCATTCTGGAGATGTCGAATGTCCAGATCGTCCAGGAAATGGTCAATATGATCACCGCCCAGCGTGCCTATGAAGTCAACTCGAAAGCGATTCAAACCTCTGATGAGATGCTGCAATCGGCGAACCAGCTGAAACGATAGGGGGCCTTCTTGAAACTCTACTCTTTGCTCCTTCTAGCCGCAATGGCCGGCCCTGCCGCATCTGCACCGGTCCATATTGCACTCAAAAGTGCGGTCTCAGTCTCGTCCACTGCCGACGGATTTTTCCTGCTGGCTTCCGTCGCCGACCTGTCCGGCGGAGACCTAGCCTCGAGAAAACGCTTCGGAGCGGTCTCCGTGGGCCGTGCTCCGCTGTTGGGCGAAGTGCGCCGCCTGACAGCGGGCGATCTCGCGCTGAAGCTGCGCCAGGCCGGGTGTAACCCGGACAAAGATGTCGTTTTGGACGGGGTGGGGGAAGTCAGTGTCACCACTGCCGGGGTAGGGCCGACCCCCGCTCCTCCACTGGCTGTCCTTTCTGACCTTGCCCCTCCTCGCCTGGACAGGGCAGGGGCAGAGAAGAAAGCCGGGGGTATCACCGCCCCGACGGTTCAATCCCCGATTCTTCGCTCTGGCACCCCCGTCACCATCCTCATCCAATCGGGAGCCCTGAACATTACCGCCCTTGGTATTGCGCGGCAAAGTGGCGGGGTAGGAGACTGCATTCGAGTTCACCGCGACGGCGTAATGACCGATCTGTATGTGACCATCTTGGACGAGCAGACGGTCCGACTGGAGATATAACTTGAAAAAACGATTACTGCTTGCTCTCGCCCTCGCTGTGACGACACCTGCCTGCGCTGACTCACTCTTCCCCGGCAGCAGCACGGATGTCAACCGGGCGAATTCTGCCTCGGTCTCCCTGTTTTCCGACAATAAAGCCCGCCACGTCGGCGACACGCTGACAATCACGATCAATGAAAACGCGTCCACCACTTCGAAGGCGAATACCGTCACTGCAAAGAACGAAAGCCTGAACTATGGGCCGGGCTTTGGACCCTTGCTGCACAACATCCCGACATTCGGCCTCAGCGGTAAGATCGGGAGCAATGCCAGCGGCAGCACCGACCGCACAGACAACTTGGCGGCCAGCATCACCGCGACTGTCACGCAGGTTCTGCCGAATGGCAATCTGGTGATCGTTGGCAAGCGAAAAGTTGGTATGAATGCCGAGACGCAGGAGATCACGCTGACTGGGATCGTCCGTCCGCAGGATATCGCGTTCGACAACACGATCCAGTCCCCACTAGTCGCTGATGCCCAGATCAAGTACGGCGGCCGCGGTCCGGTGGGTGATAAGCAGCACGATGGCATCATCAGCCGCGTCTTTAAGTTTTTGTTCTAGGACACTATATATTTAGGCTGAACTAGCCGATAAATATACCAGGTTTACTTTATGAAGACACACACACTACTTTCCATCGCACTTGCACTGACGGCACTGACCCCAGCAGCTCTGGCACAGACTCGGCTGAAAGATATTGCCGCGGTGCAGGGGGTTCGAGGCAACCAGCTGGTGGGTTACGGCCTGGTGGTCGGTCTGGACGGCTCAGGGGATGGGACCGGTTCGACATTCACGCCGCAGTCAGTGGCGTCTTTGCTGCAAAAGTTTGGGGTTACCGTACCACCGGGGGCGCTGAAGCTGAAGAATGTCGCCGCAGTCATGGTGACGGCAACCCTGCCGGCCTTTGTGAAAAACGGCAGCGCGATTGACGTGACAGTCAGCAGCCTGGGCGACGCCAAATCTCTTCAGGGCGGAACACTGCTCCAGACCCCGCTTCAGGCTGCTAATGCTCAGGTCTACGCCGTGGCGCAGGGGGCGATCTCAGTCGGTGGATTTCTGGCTGGGGGTGGGGCAGGAGGCGCGGTCGCCAAAAACTTCGTCACAGTCGGACGTATTCCTGGCGGAGCAATGGTCGAGCAGGACGTGGCTACGACACTCCAGGGTGCGGGAAGCAACTCTTTAGCCGTGACGCTGAATCAGCCGGACTACACCACGGCGGCGCGGCTGGCAGCCGCGATCCGCACCCATTTACCTGAGGGGGCATCCGGGGCCCGCGCCGAAGATGCGGCAACGATCCGGGTGTCATTCGCTCCTGGGACCGACGCCGTCCCGCTGATCGCCGCACTGGAAGGCATTCCGGTACAGACGGACGAAGTCGCGAAGGTAGTCATTAATGAGCGTACCGGGACTGTGGTGATGGGCGGCAACGTCGAAGTTACAGCCTGCGCCGTTGCCCATGGCAGCCTGACGGTGCAGATTGCCAACACGCCGATTATCTCCCAGCCTAATCCCTTCAGTCCAAATGGTCAGACTGTGGTGATCCCACATAAGACAATCAGTGTTCAGGAGGGCAATGCCCGGCTGATCCCTCTGCCGACCAGCACGACACTGGACAAAGTCGTCAAGTCGCTGAACGCCCTGGGGGTGACACCACGCGATCTCATCGCGATTTTGCAGGCGATGCGCGAAGCCGGTGCCCTCCACGCCGAAATCGAGGTGCAGTAATGCTGCGGATCGAGACTACGGCGCCGCCCGCGATGGACAAAAAGCATCTGGACCTGAAAAAAGCCACCCAGCAGTTCGAAGGCTACTTTCTGCATGAGCTGCTGAAAGAGATGCGGAAAACTGTTCCTCAGGATAAGCTGCTCGGCGACGATGGGCATGGCCAGGAGATATTTCGGGACATGATGGACCAGTCACTCTCAGAGTCTATGTCAAGCCGGGGCGATCTCGGAATGGCGAAAATGATGTATGACCAGCTCGCCCCCGGCCTTGGCGCGTCGGCGGACAAGAAAGGCTAACCAACGATGCTTGAACCCAAGAAAATCCTGCAAACGCTGCGCAATGAGCTTGCACTCCAAACGCGCCACTGCCGCCTCCTGGAAGCTCAGGAACAGGCTCTGCTTTCCTGTAACCGCGCTCGATTTCTCTCGCTTCAGGATGAACACGGCCTGATGCTTCTGGAGCTCGAAGCCCAGGACGCCGAGCGTAGAGACCTGCTGAAAGATGACGCGGGGGCGGCTCTTACGATCTCGACACTGCGTGAGGCCGTACCCCTTGGCAGCCTGCCGGGTCTGACCTCGCTCGAGGACAGCCTGAGGCG
The DNA here is from genome assembly GCA_025354405.1 of Armatimonadota bacterium. Taxonomy (GTDB): domain Bacteria; phylum Armatimonadota; class Armatimonadia; order Armatimonadales; family Capsulimonadaceae; genus JANXMY01. Next base: position 12,230 of record JANXMY010000187.1, on the reverse strand, counting down.
GGCACTCGATCAGGTACAAGAGCTGACCCGGCGTAACCAGACCTTGATACAGAACGAACTTGATTATTTGGCGTTCACGCTGGACCTCTTTGTGGAAGCGGGACGCTATGCGGATAATTGTTACGGCGGGGCGGGGCGAGCGAGCGGTCGTTTCTTACTTGACCGCGTGGCCTGAAGTCAATTTAACTTCTCAAAGAGGATATAAGTATGCCAGGAACATTTTTCGGGATCGAAATCGGGCGAACCGGGCTGGCTGCCGCGCAGATCGGGCAGGATGTCACCGGGAACAATATCGCGAATGCTGGCACGTTAGGGTATTCCGTTGAGTCGGCGCATCAAGAAGCACTTGCTTATAATCAGCCGGTTTCACGAGATACCATGAGCAATTTGCCGCTTGGCTCCGGTGTGGTCGTTAATCAAGTGCTGCGGGCCCGAGACCAATTTCTAGATACCCAGGTGCGGGATGCGTCCTCGGCGACCGGGCTGCAGACTTCGCAGAGAGATGCATTAACTCAGGTCGGGGCGGCTTTCAACGAACCGTCGGACACCGGGCTGAACGCGACTCTGGGGAAGTTTTTCACCAGCTTCCAAGACCTTGCCAATAACCCCGAAGACCTCGGGGTCCGGGCGGCGACAGTTCAGAAGGGCGACGGTCTGGCCCGCGTCTTTCAAGGTATTCAGCAAAGCCTCGGGGCAATCGGGACGTCCCTTGGCAGCAAGGCGAAAACCGATGTTCAGAACTTAAACGATTACGGCTCTCAGATTGCCGCTCTCAATAAAACCATCCGGCAGTACTCGACCAGCGGGCAGTCTCCCAATGATCTGCTCGACCAGCGAGACCTGCTGGTGGACAAACTGGCCGGAGTGGCGAATATCACCACACAAAATAATTCCGATGGAACTGTAAGTGTCTCGATCGGGGCAACCGCACTGGTGGATGGCAAAGACTCCTACACCGTTACTCAAAGTGGTCTCACGGCGAGTGGTGATCTGAAAAGCGGTGACCTCGCCGGAGTGACGGCGGCACAGACCCAAGTCACGGCCTATCAGGGGCAGCTCAACACACTCGCCGCGTCCGTCGTCTCTCAGGTGAATGCCGTGCACAGTGCGGGGGTCGGACTGAACGGCACGACGACCGGGCTGAACTTTTTCAGCGCCTCTGCTGGCAGCGAGGCTTCGACCATCGCCGTGAACTCTGTTTTGCAGGCCCACCCGGAGGACGTTGCCGCCGCCGCTGCCCCCATACCGCCCGCTCTGGTCGGAGCGCCTGGGGATGGGAGCAACGCCACCCTCCTCGCTGGAATTGAGAACAAAACCGTGACGGCGGCCGGCGATCCACTGCAAAACACCACGGTTCTGGATTACTACAAACAAACAGTCGCCGATGCCGGGGGGCGAGCCGCCAGTGCCTCCACCGCTTCCAACAGTGCAGGTGCTAGCCTCACGCAGCTTGGAAAACAGCGCGATTCTGTCACGGGTGTTGTCACCGACACCGAGATGGTCAACATGATGAAATATCAGCGGGCGTATCAAGCCTCGGCCCGTGTCGTGCAGACGATGGACGATATGATCGGCACGCTCATTACCGGACTATTTTCAGGGCGATAGGTAAATAATTATGCGAATTACAGATAGCCTGCGTTACGGCGGCCTGCAGAACAACATCGAGACCAGCCTGAATAATTTGAACACGGTCCAGACCCAGATTTCGACGGGGAAAAAGCTGACCGCCTACTCGGACGATCCCGCGGGCGCCTCGCAATCGGTCGCTCTGCACAGTGCGCTCATCGACAATACGCAGTATACGCGTGACTCGGACTCGGCGAAGGCCTATCTCTCTGCCACCGACAGCGCACTTTCAAGTGCGACCACCCTTATCCAAAAGGGCCGTGTGATCGCAGTGCAGGCTGCAAACTCCGATCAGTCGCCCGAAAGCTTTGCTGCCTTGAGCAGCCAGGTGGACGGTTTGGTCAGCCAGCTAACCCAGATCGCAAACTCCGACCTGCATGGCAAATACCTTTTTGCGGGGACGAACACCAAAACGGCACCCTACGATGCGACCCAGACTTACACGGGAAACACGAATTCCGTGAGTGCGACCCTGGGGCCACACTACACAATGGCACTGAGCACACCTGGCAGCACGGCTTTCGGGCCGGCGTTTACCGCGCTCAAGAGCCTGAAAACAGATTTAGCGGCGGGCAATGTCACCGCCATCTCGTCAGATATTGCGGGGGCCGATGCGGCTCTGGCGGCGATCAGCACCGCCCGAGCGACGACGGGCTCAAAGATCGTCGAAGTCGATTCGGTGACGCAGCGGCTGGCCCGTTCGGCGGGTGAGTACAACGATGCCGTATCGAAGATAGAAGATGTCGACCTAGCGACGGCTTTCGTGCAGCTGCAGAGCGCACAAAATATCTATCAGGCTTCGCTTTCTACGACCGCAAAAGCTTTTCAGTATAGTCTCGCAGATTTTCTACACTAAATACTTTGTGAGATTCTTCGTGGAAGACAAATGGAGAAAGTCGGGGCGACGATACCTCGGCGCAGGGCAGGGATGCTTCAACTTCGCGTCAGCGGAACAAATCACGTATTTGCCCTAAGGAGCACCCATGTTCATGAATATCGAAACCACGCGCTTCGGCGCCCTCAACATCGAAGAGCGAAATGTCCTGACGTTCGCGGACGGTATGCCAGGGTTTGAGGGCCTGAGCCTCTTTACCATCGTCCCGCACCATTCGGCGGAAGGCGGCAAAGGCAGCCCGTTTATCTGGCTGCAGTCATTAGAAGATGAGGGACTGGCCTTTCTGGCGATGGAGCCACACCAAGCCTTCCCGGAATACGCTCCCCGCATCTCGTCTGCCGACCTCGCGAGCCTGACACTGACCGAGGAGGGCGATCGACCGCGCCTTTATACGCTGCTCACGGTTCCGGTCGGCAACCCCTGCGGCATCACCGCCAACCTGATGGCCCCGGTCGTCGTCAATCCAGCGGCGCGTCTCGCCAAACAGGTCGTGCTCACGACGGACCAGTATGGCCTGCGTCATCGCCTGCTTCCGTCCGAGTAGCTCCACTGACAGCAATTCTCGCTTGACAGGGGAACATTTTTTGGACTACAATACGTAAATTAAATACTGCATACGCGACTAAAAATCCCCCGCGTAGCGCCAGGGAGGGCCAATGTTAGTTCTTACACGTCGACTAAATCAGAGTATCAAAATTGGTGACGATATCGAGATCACCGTCATCGAAGTCCGGGGTGACCAGGTTCGCCTTGGTGTCGCTGCGCCGCGCGACGTCTCTGTGCATCGCAAAGAGATCTACCTGCAAATCCAGCAGGAAAATCGGGCGGCATCCGCCGCGCCCGATGCTGCCAGTCTGGATGCCCTGGGGAATGCCCTTTCTGAACAGGGGAAAATCAAGTGATTTCGCTTTAACCCAAAAAAACCGCCTCTGCCACAATATGGCGGAGGCGGTTTTCCTGTGTAGGCCGACCGAGACTACATAGCTTTCTTCATCGTCGGTTTGTGCATCATGGTGCTTTTACCCATGGTTTTTTTGGCCATCGGCTTGTGCATCATCGGCTTTTTCATCATCGGCTTGTGCATCATCTTTTTGCCCATGGTGGGTTTCATGGTGGACTTGCCCATGGTGGGTGCCTGTGCGAAAACGGCGGTGGTGGAGACCATGGCGGCGACTGCCGCGGCGATCAAGACTTTGCTGAACTTCATTAAGTTAAAAACTCCTGGGTGTGTATTTCAAGCACAGCAGCGTTCAGAACGGCAGGAAAGTTCCCTCTTTGGTAAAATATTCAAAAAATATTTTCTGGGAACCAAGCACCGCTTGATCTCGTCGTAAGTTAAATAAAATACGGGGAAAGAGGACCAAGCTATGACTGTATCACGTAAAGAAAATTTCAAGCGATGGGGTGCTGGACTATTCCTTCCATTGCTTGCCGCTGCCCTGCTGGCAGGGTGCGACGAACACATGGATAAGCTGCGAGATATCACCAATAGACCCGCGTCTTTCGCGAATAAAGATGTGACTGTCGCCGGTGAAGTCACGAAAGTCTACGAGCTGCCTCTTGGAATCGCCGATATTGCCGCCTATCGGATCAGCGATGGCACCGGGCAGGCTTGGGTCCTGAGCCGGGCCGGAGCACCCCGCGAAGGCGATAAAGTGGGGCTGAAGGGCACCGTCCGCCCGGAAGGCAAAATCGGCGGTGAGACTTTGCTCAATGTGATTGTGGAAAAAGAGCGCAAAGTTCAATAAGTCCGATTTAACCCTGGAAAAACGCAAAAACGGCCCGGCGAGTCATCGCCGGGCCGTTTTTGTGTCACACTAGAGTGCGGACTACATGGTTTTCTTCATGGTCGGCTTCATCATCGGCTTCATGCTCTTCATCGGAGCCTTGCGGGCGTAGCCCTTGACGGCGACTTTTTTACCGCTTTTCATGGTGCGGGTGTAACCTTTGACTGCGGTCGATTTCTTGGCCGGCATCATACGGGTATGCGCCTTGACATGGACAACTGTGCCTTTTTTGGTCACATAAGAATGAGCCTTGACGGCGCTCTTTTTACCCATTGTCGGAGCCTGTGCGAACACGGCGGTAGTGGCGAACATAGCGGCGAGGCCCAGAGCGGCGGCGAGGCGTGCAAATGATTTCATCGAGTTTCCCTTTCGTAACAGAAGCAAATTCGTAACGGCGACGATGCGCGTGTGTCTTACGGTCCCAAGAAGCGAAAGAAGGAAGAGAAAAGTTCCCGGAAAAATATTTTTGCTTAGCGCGGCGCGTTTGGCCTCGAGAATGACACAAAGAAAATGACACGCAACAAATGAGCTGGGATTTATGAGATGGGATAATGGAGACGATGATGAGCGGCTGGCAGCACGCTGCGCAGCCGGCGATGACGCCCTGGCCCTGGAAACACTGTTTCGACGCCATATCGGGGCGACTTATGCCTTTGCCCGCCGCTTCCTGCCCACACGGGAAGATGCCGAGGAAGCCGCGTCAGAATGCTGGCTTCGGGCGTCTCGCGCCCTGCGGGCCGGCCGGTTTCGCGGGGAAAGCCTACTCAAGACCTGGCTGCTGGGAATCGCCCGCCTCGTTTGCCTGGAACGACTGCGGCAGCCTCGATTGCCGACGCTTTCGCTCTCCGGGCTGACCGAAACGGGGCGGGGCGACTGGGTACTCTTCTCGCCTGAGCCGGACCTGGTTTCCGACCTCGACGAAGCCCTGGCGTCGCTCTCCGATGATCACCATCTGGTGCTGGTCCTGTGCGATCTGCAGGGCTTGACGTCGATTGAAGCCGCTGCCGTCTTGGGACGTACCCCCGCAGCCACGAAGTCGCTGCACGGCCGGGCCCGCCGCGCTCTGAAAGCGGCCTTAGAAACTCTGGAGAAAGAAGACGTATGACCGAAGCTGAACGCGATGACTTGATCGATCTCTACGTAGAAGGCACGCTGCCCGAAGCACTCCACAGCTTTGCCGAGGCTTTTCTCGCTTCTCACCCGGAGAGCGCCGCCGAAGCCGCCGCGCTCCAGCGGACAGCGCAGCGTCTCCAGGCCCTAACGCCCGACAAGCCTGACGACTGGTTTGTCGAGCGTACTCTCGACCGCCTGCTGCGGGAGCATTCCGCCGCGCAGGATTGCCAAACGGAACAGATTTTTCACACCCGTTAACTTTCCCTATTCACACCTGACTTTCAAGGAGATATTTCACTCATGGCTGCAAAAACCATCATCCCCGGGCTGCTCCGGGCCAACTGCCCGCGCAAAGAACTCTTCGAGGGCCTGCAAACGGTCGGAAAAGCGGTTGCCACGCGCTCGTCGCTGCCGATCCTGACGCATGTCCGCATCGCGGCCAAAGATGGCAAGGTCTCCATCATGGCGACTGACCTCGAAATGTGGATGGAGCATACCCTCCCCGGTGTCGGCATCACCGAAGATGGAGCCGCGACCGCCCCCGCCCGCAACTTCACCGAGCTCCTGGCCGCTATGCCCGATGCCGACGTTTCGATCACGGTCGAAGACGAAACCAATACCCTGCACCTGCGCTGCCTCAAGGCAAACTATAAGCTCCTTGGCCTCAGCGCGGACGAGTTCCCCCTGCTGCCGCAGGTGAAGGAAGACTCCCGCTTTGTTATGGACCGTCTGACCTTGCGAGACGCTATCAAGCAGACCATCTTCGCGACTTCCACGGACGAGACCCGCGCGATCCTGACCGGCGTCCTCGTCGTCTTCCAGGGCGACAGCCTGAAGCTGGTTGCCACCGATACCCACCGCCTAGCCGTCCGGGATTGCGCCGTTAAAGAAGGCACCGGCAGCGCCAGCGCAATCGTCCCGGCCCGCGCCATGCACGAAGTCCTGCGGATCGTCGGCAATGAAGAGGGTGAAGTCGTGGTCACGCTCTCCGGCAACCAGATCCAGTTCCAGATCGACGACGAAAAGGGCAGCAAGACCACCCTCATCTCCCGGCTGATCGACGGTCAGTTCCCAAACTACGAGCGCGTCATCCCCGCCCAGGCCACTCGCACCCTGACCCTCGCCCGTGAACCGCTGGCCGCGGCCGTCAAACGCGCCTCCATCGTCGCCCGCGATTCCGCCAGCCGGGTCGTACTGCGCACCACTGAGGATGGCGACAAGCTGACCATCACCGCCGAAAGCGGCAGCGTCGGCAATGCCTACGAAGAAGTCGAAGTCGCCCGCACCGGCGACGATACCCCCGTCGAGATCGCCTTCAACGCCAAGTATCTGGCCGACGTCCTAAACGTCCTCGACACCGAAGGCCTCCACATCGAGCTCACCGAACCCCTCCGGCCCGGGGTGATCCGGCCCACGGACACGTCAGACTATTTGTGCGTACTGATGCCGATGCAGGTGGTATAAAGAGTTGGTTCCGCTACCTCCCTGGTTTCTCCAAAGATGCCGGGGAGGAAGATTACTTCGGCACCATCTTTTTTGCAGATCACTCGGTCGATGACCGTCAGCAGCAAATCCCGCTTTGTGTGGTCTTCGATTGCTGCACTGGTCAGGACGCGCCAAGCTTGCTCAAATACTTGCAGAGCCTTTTCCGTGTTGGCAGTCTTGATCCAAGGCACTTGCTTAGCTGCTGGCTTTTGCTTGAGCTGCGGCATGGTCTTTGACGGACGTTCTGCTGTTGCTCGGAGGGTGTTCAGTTCTTTTCTCCGGCCAGCGATGTTGGCGAATAGGGAAGCGTATACTGATGGATCTGCACCGGCTCTAATCCCAGCGACTTGAGCTTTGGCTGTCGCTTGTTCCTCCTTCCTCAATTCTTCCAGCTCACTCAGTATGGCTCTCAATTCTGCCGTGTCTTCGATGACCGCTCGAACTGTGGGGTTTTCATAGGCGCTCAGGGCAGCGAGGATCGCATTAGGATTCTGCCAGGCGTCGCGCACGGCTTGCAGGACAGCCTGCTCGACTGTTTCTACGGGGTACAAGTCGCCCTGGCAGGGGGAGTTCCCGAACTGATATCGGGCATCTTTGTGAGCGTTACAAATGAAGTACCGATAGCGCTTGCCGTTAGCCTTCTGCTGCTTAAATCCGGCTTTGCCGCCACATGCGGGGCAGAAGGCATGGCCGGAGAGCATTCGTATCTGACGCGGATTGCCGCTTCCTTCCGCCCGACCCCTGGCAAGACGCGCCTGCACAGCGTCCCAGACATCTTCAGTCACCAGAGGAGGCGCGGACAGGGTTAGTCGCTTGCTGTGGGGCGCGAGGCTTCGCACTTCAGGGGTCATAATCAGTCGTCCGGTCAGCTTATGACGCTGCCCTAAACGACTCTCGTCGGTGGAGACTGTCTGCCGTCCGCTGACCGGCTCCCCTTTGTAGACAGGGTTCATCAGAATGACGCGCACGGTGGCTTCCCGCCAGGCGCGGCCCTGGGCAGGAGTAGGAATGCCTTCTTTGTTGAGTGCAAGGCAAAGGGTGGACAAACTGTACTCGCCCGAATGGTAGCCAGCGAAGAGGCGGCGTAGAACTGGGGCAGTTTCTTCCGCGATTAAGTAGCGCCCGCGCATCTCCGGCGGGTGTATGCCTGTAATGACTTCGGCATTGGTGACGATGTGGTAGCCGTAGGGTGAGCGGCTCCGCTGTGGCTGCTGGCCTTCTTCGGCCCGTTTGCGCTTGCCTTTCATGGTGCGGTCTTTGATCACGGCCTTTTCGTACTGGGCGAAACCGCCCATGATGCCGAATGCAAGGTCACCTTCGGGCGTGTCGTCAAAGTCCATGTCGCAGAAAACCAGCCGCCCCCCAGCCGCACGGACGGCTTTCTTGACGGCCTGCTGATGCTCCATATCGCGTGAGTAGCGGCTGATGTTTGGACAGATGAGCGTGTTTGATCGACCGGCCTGGATGTCAGCGATGGCGGCTTGAAACTCGGTTCGCATCAGCAGAAAGCCGCCGGAAATGCCACCGTCGTAATATTCGGCAACAATCGGCAGACCGAGCGCGGCTGCTTTCTGACGGCAGGCGGCAAGCTGGGTTTCCGGGCTGGTCCCGTTTTTGTCTTGATCGCCCGTGCTGACGCGGGTGTAGATGACCGCTCCGGGGATGCGAGGGGTTGTCAGTGTAGAAATGGTCATTGTTCGAGTCCTTCCGTTTTTCCCTGTTGGATTGACATCCCTGTCAACTATGAACGATCCGATTCGTACTTCTCCCGCAAAAGCTGCCGAATAATCTCGGACAGGCCGCCCGGCTGGCGCTTTCCCCATTCCACCGTATCCAAATCCAGCAGCAGTGTGGTTTTGATGCGCTCGGCTTCTGACGGAACCCGCCCGCGCCTCCGCCCTCCCGGATCTGAGTTTGTTTTGTCCATCTCTCTATTGTACAGATATTATCTGTATTTGTCAAGCCCTAGACTACACTTCCCGGCGGGATATCTTCCAGCAGTGAGAGGACGTGCTGCTGCTCAATCAAAACGGTCTGCCCGCCGCGCAGCCGTTTGGCAGGCAGCTCGCCGTCGCGGATGCGCCGGCGGATCGTGGCCTTTGAGACGCGCAGCATCTCGGCGGCTTCGTCCATCGTGACAAAGACCGGGCGGTCTGTGGCGGCTTCTACGGCTGCTGGAACGGTGACGGGGTGGATCTCCTGTAGCACCGAACTGGCGGGGCAGGTGACGTGCTGAACGCCCTGGGCATACTTGCCGTCGGCACTGTGTTTCATTTCCCAGCTGTCGGTCTGGGTGTTGATAGACTGGCCGCATCGCTGGCAGGTGCGCCGTGCGGCTGGCCGGGGTTTTTCGTTTGTTATCTTGTCATTTACCATCTTGTCATTCATTCGATTGGTCTCCTGTGCGTGAAGGATGCGCACCCCCCGGAAAGCCATTTGATTTAAAGCTATTTGATTTAAAGCTATTTGATTTGACCGATTGCTGCCGCCCACCAGCGCGCGTCATGGGCTGCCCCCGCACGGCTGACTACTGCAAGCTGTTCCAGCGCGGAATGCCCGGCAGGAGTGAGTGAGTAGACTTCGGTGGTCTCAAAGGCCGATACGGAAAGGCCCGGTAGAAACTCGCTCATGATTTCGCAGGCTTCCGAGCAGTCTGCAAAACGCGCTTTGGCGGTCAATATGTCCGAGCATTCGTGGACTTTGTCGATAATGATCCGCCCGGTCAGAGGGTCTTTGATGGTCACGATTACGACGAAATGCCGCTGGGTGGCTTTTTCTAACTCTTGAATTGTCATTTGATTTTCCTTCCAAAGAAGGACAGGGGGCGGAAGGCCCCCCGCCCGGCCTAACTAAACTCCTGAAGCTGGAAACCCTCGCCCTGCACCTGATAGAAGCGGGGGACACAGCCGACCCAGGGAAGTGAACCCTGCCACTGGCTGACCAGCACGAGGAACAGGCGCATATGCTTACAGCACCGCTCCTCCCCGCGCAGGCTATCGCGTGCTGGACCGCGCCGCTTCTGGAAGTCCGGGCAGGAACATTCCCGCGCCCAGCCCTGACCGGTGAGCGGCCCATCGGCAAACCCTTTTGCAACCCCGGAGAGTATGTACACCTTCCCGGACGGGGATCGATAGGTGAACTCCATATTGAGCGCGTATCCGTGTATATCCAGCTCATGGCCGACGCGGCGCACTCCGAGCAAGCTGCGGAACGCCAGCCGATGCGGCTCGGCGACGATGACGTGCTGACCGCGTGCCGCGAGCTGTGCCTGACGATTTGCAATCAGGCAGGCAAGCCGCGCATTCAGGGACGGTGCTCGGAGGGTGTGCCCGAGGCTGGGCCCGATCGGCAAAGCGGCCCACTGGGGACGGACCCCGCGGACATCTGAGCGAAGGGAAGCCGCCGCTTCTGCGGTGGCTGACTGCAGCGCATATTGTGCGCCGCTTTCGGGTAAACTAATCATGCTGAAAAGCTCCTTGCAGGTGGGGTTAGATTTTAGAAGGTTTGTCCCCGTCTGCAAGGATATTATACCACTCTTTGTCAGCCTTTGTCAACCCATTGCAGCCTTTTGATAGGTTTATTTTTGCGACTTGCTGGTGCTGCCGCCCTGTCTTTGGCGGCTGCCGCCGCCTTTGATGTGCGGCGAAGCCGCATCCTTTTCTCCGGGTGTTTGCTCTGCTCTTCCGGCTCTGAAACCCATTCCCCAACCCCCCAACACTGGAACCCTCTGGCAGCCTGGCAGAATAAAGCAAGGTCGCTTCTGAGCGCCACGCAGTGGTTTAACCTTGCTTTATTCTGACGGGCGACACATACTAAGGCGCTGGGGGGGTGGAATGGAAAACCGGCTCGGGTTGTGCGGCATGGGCGCTGTCCTCAGTGCCCGGCAGCCTCAATTCAAGATTGTCGTTCCCCGATAGGTTGTTTCTGACCGGTGAGCTACATCTACCTGAGAGATACTGTTTGGTGATGCACGGACGCGAAAGGGTGACAGGGGTGATCATGGGTTACTGGGGAGAGGGATCGTCCTGCCACTTGGCTTCGGGGGACCAGTGGCGAGCGAACGGTTTATTGTCGGGGAGGGCTTCCAGGAGAGACTGAAGGAATTCGCGGAGGCTTGCAATGACGGGGGACAACTCAGGCGCCTGCGCGTTGAGACGGCTCTTTCCGAGAAAGGCATTCCATTGACGGTTCTTGAGGGCGTCGCTGGCAAACTCGGCTGTGAGAGCGGTGGGAAGGCCCTGGACTGGAAATGGCGTGTTCCGCCGTGTAAAAGTGGCTTCGAGGGCATTGGCTAGGAGTGTGCCGGAGAATGGGAAGGTGCGGCAGAGATACCACAGGTCATAGAAGTCTTTCATGCGGGTATTGGGTAGGCCAAGACTCACGAGGGCTTCGCACTTTTCGGCCACTGTGGTCTCTTTTTGGTAAGCATGCAAGCGAGGAGAAGGCATAGACAGCAGAACGGGCAGGTCGACCTCGAGAGGGGGCGGAATGACCGCTTCGCCGACGGCAATATCTATTTCGAGGCGCGGACGGGCGGTTCCGAGTGTGGCAGTCATTTCGAGGTGAAACCCCTGATAGGCCCGGCCTTCCGTGCGTGTCTCGAGATGCATGGTCTCCGGCAGAAAGCTGACGCCATCAGGCTCTACGGGAGTGCTGCAGGCCCTGCTAATCATCCGTCGAATGGCTTCCGGGGAAGCTTCGCCGGAAGCCATCAGATCAAGATCGCGAGTGGCGCGATGGGTCTCAGGGTTCCAGAGGGTGAACAGGGTCGCGCCGCGCAGGATGAACCGGTCTCGGTCGGGGGAGAGGCTCAGGCGATAGAGAAAGCGCTCATTGATATAGCGGATCAAAACCAGTGCGACATCATCGCCGGTGGTTTTGGCATGGTTTCGCAGTTTCTGCTGCAAAGAGGCTTCCGGGTTGCGTTCTCCCTGCCGTTTTTTCGGATTTGTCCCCTTCGGTGGGATCTCTTTATTGTTCATAAGGCTGATACTTGAGACAAAAAGCCTATTGCGAAAGGCTTTCCAGATAGGGGCGCATCACACTGCTGACATGACAGATGCGTGCGTAAAGCCAAAGCTCGTCCAGTGATACTCGCCGTTTTCTGCGGCACTCCTGGAGCGCTTCAAGGGCAACATCCAGGCCGATCTTATTGCGGAATTTAAAGCAATCGGCAACGGTCTTCGCCGGACCATAAACACGCACAGGGACGCGGCCGATCTGGGTCGTCTGGATGCCTTCGGTGAGCGCTTCCCCGGACATATGCACGACGCGAACGGGGGGGTAACCCTGGCGGGGCGTATGGGCTCGCAGGGGCAGGG
>JANXMY010000182.1 GCA_025354405.1 Armatimonadota bacterium | reverse complement strand
CTATCAGATTTTGAGTGACCATGCTGAAATTATACCTTCTACTTCTATTGTATCCGATTTCCCTTCGCCCGGTTGCACACCTCGCACAACAACTGCACGTTCCCGTCTGGGGAGGGGCGCCGCTGGTGGGGGGGGTAGGTTCCTACGGCCCTAGCGCCCCGCGATATCCAACGTCATCGTAGTGGTAAGCGGATGAGTTCTTGAAACGGTTGCCAGCACGGAAGTTGACGACTTCGACGTCACCCCATGAGCCACCGCGGAGAACGTGCTCTGTCCCGAACCCCGGCCCAATCGCGTCTGCCCCACGCTCACTCTTCCAGTAGCCGTCATCGTACCAATCCGCGCACCATTGCCAGACATTGCCTGTCATGTCCTGAGTGCCAGAGGGACTCGCTCCGACGGGAGACGAACCTGCCGGAGCTGTGCTGCCTGCGTCACCGAAAGCGCTTTTTGAACACCACAGCCGGCTGGCATCCCAATCATTGCCCCACGGATATTTGCGCCCGTCCGTACCCCGCGCTGCCTTTTCCCATTGCGCTTCCGTTGGTAAATGGACTCCCGCCCAATCACAGTAGGCTTTGGCATCATCCCAACTGACATTAACGATGGGATGGTCATCATACCATCCCCACCGAGGCGCGACTGGCATTCTTCGGCCCGTTGCCTCGCAAAATCTTCGGTACATCGCCACTGTCACATCATTCTTGTAAATGTAGTAACCCGACAGCATGACCGTATGGCGCGGATTATCCGCAATGTCATCGTCACCCATGAGGAACGGGCCGGGGGCGACATAGACCATTTCCGCGCCGTCTTTCGGGTTGATTTTTGTGCTGGATGCTGTGCTGATTTGATGGAAAGTGATATTACGTACCCACATCCCCTCCTGATGGCAGGGAACGGTCATATCCTGAGAGTTCGAGATGCCAATGCTATCCGGGATATTTTGTGCCGCCCCTGCTCCGATTTGTTGGCCGTCGCACCCCACCGTCAGGCGGCTGCCGTCGCTCATAAAGCTGAAGTGATGCCACTCCGTGTCGGCGGTCATTCGCCAGATTTCATTATCCTTGCCCAGAAAAACGCCCATATCTTTGGTGAAGCCATCTGCCTCGATATGCGCTATCACACTTCCCCCGCGATAGAGAAGAAGTCCCCCGGCTTGGTCTCTCAGAACGCCATACCGAATGTCGAAGGATAGATGCCAGGTCTGTGTGTCGGGTAACGGGAATTTGCAAGTCGCCGTGACATTGCCTGGGCCTGTGCCTTCTATCCGTGGTTTTAGATGTATATCCCCTCCGTTCACTTCCAGAAACTGGTCGTTTCCATTTGTTGACCAGTGAAAATCCGGTGATCCAGTGGGGGCTGGCGGAGCCAATGCCGCATTTATTTGAGTGCCTCCCAGTAAAGGTTTAGGCGTCACTGTCCGGGGTCTAGGACGTATTGCCTGGGCCGTAATCGTGCTATGTCTTACCTTTTTATGATGGGTAACTCGTGCAGATACACTCTGTCGCGTAGCAAAATGGACGACATGACGAGGCGAAGCCATCCGTCTGATTACGACATGAACAATAGGCCGGTGAGCTTTGTGAACGGTAGCTGCTCTGTGGGCCGGCACTGGATGATATGTACCGCGAATACTACTAATCTTATCTTCATTGTTTTGCTGAGCAATTCCAACCGCCCCAGTCAAAATAAGTAGTAACAAAATTGCGAAGGTCAATCGCGGCAGTTTTATAACCTGTTCGGCTTGGAGATTTCTCATGGTTAAATGCCTTTTTCCGTGAGCAAAATGGGATTGTCGGGACAGAGCATTAACGCGTGCGTAAGTGTGGAATTAGCAGACTGCTCATCCCCTAAATGTCGAAAGGCGTGAACTCGCTCCGCAAGCGCAACGCAGTTTTTCGGGTCAATGTCGAGGGATTGAGCGCAGTCCACCAAGGCGGATTGACATTCTGCTCGCAGGCCCATTCGAATGGAAGCGGCTTTCTCATCTGACAACGACGCCCCTTTATACAAGGCAATATTTTTCGCAACTTCCCCTGTCAAAAGCCTGGCCGCTTGCGCACTGGAATCCGACTCAACTTGCTTCAGACCACTCATGGCCTGCTGTTGTAAAATTAGTGACGCTTGCCCACGGTCTGATGCTTGAGACCCTCGGCACAGCCGGAGTGCTTCCTGATATTGCAGCGTCCGCGAATGAAGGGAATTGGCAGCGATTTCGGGCGTCAGGTCACGTTGCTGAAATTGGATTTGCGTCGCGTTTGCCTGAGAAATGAGCTCGCTAGCGCGAGAGAGCATCGGATCTGCGGAAAGAGTCGGATTTGCGGTAGTAGATGATTTGTGTGCTGCTGTCCCTGTCCCGAAAATCAGTAAACTCAATAGTACCACTAAACTCAACACCGCCAGGGCAGCGATACCTCCGAATAGGAAAGACGAGCTTTTGACGAGATTGGATGTTTCGTCACGATGCATCTGGATTGTTGGAGCATCTTGCATGTCCTCCTGGCACGCCATGCTACCTCTGGGAACGCGGGGCCTGAAAACCGGTGCCGGAGTAATAGTTTGCTTCGGGGCTGGTCGCAACGGCTTGCTTGCCAAAGGCGGCGTAATTGCGGTTTTCTTTTCCACCGACCGACTTTCCGCAGCGGCTTCTTGATCCTCGAACTCTTTCTCTTCTAATTCTTTGTCTTTTAAGTCGAGTTGAGAATACCAAGGTTTGCCCACTGCGTCTTGAGTTGCGGATTGACTGAGATTGTCAACGGCACTTCCATTACCGAGATCATACTCTGCATTTTGAGCAGGCACAGGCAAGGCAATGCCGAGCGTGGCGAAGTTTCGGCACCGTGGACAATCTACATCAAAAGGTGAAAGTGCAAAATGACACTTTGGGCAAACCATCGATATCTCCAAGAGGGTTTCTAGTCTATGCTCAATAATAGGGTTGTGCCGGCTATGCCAACTGACCACATAGCATGGCTGACCTGCACCGACTGCATGACCACCCGAATCTGCTAACCCGAATCTGCTGAAGTGCATGTTGTCTGTAATCGCCAGTATTATAATTGGTAGCGTGGGTCGGCAGTCGCAACAGTGGGGTTTGAAATCTTGCCGTTAAGATAATATTTTGCATGACCATCGGACATAGCAAAGACCGCTCCCCCATTGTGGCGAATCGTAATGACGTCTGTGCCGCCAAATCCCAAAATGGGCCCTGAGTCATCACCGTCGTCTGTGCCGCCTTGATATCCATCGGCTTCTTCCACGATCAGAATCGTTGCTGCCGGTGCGGTGAACTGGCTGAGGTTTATGCCTGAGGTAATTGAACTCATAGCATATGAGTTGGCCTGACCAGAACTTTCGTTTGGGCAGACATAGACACCCTTGCTTTTTACGTAGGAATAAATCGCTCCTTGTGACGGGTCAAACGTGGTCGGTGTTGCGTGAGCCGCTGTATAACCCGTGTAATACATCCAGTTGCCTGGTAAGCTGTTGATAGCACCTCCGCCCAACACCAGCGGCATGATTTCGTCTGAGTCCTGAGTATATTCAACGACGGCCAAACTGAGCTGTTTCAGATTAGATGTGCATGAAGCACGGCGTGCATTCTCCCGCACCTTTTGGAAGACGGGGAAGAGAATTGCGGCGAGAATCGCTATGATAGCGATGACGACGAGCAGTTCGATCAGCGTAAAGCCGCGACTTCGACGACTCGACTTAAGCGTTGGACAGAAAAAAGCATGAAATATCCTTTCGGAATGGCGAGCTAGGGCAGCCCACTAAGTGTTAGGCCGCACTGTTTACATTTAGGCCATTATACCATCATACCAGATCTATAGCGACTGCTATTTTCGTACAACAATTCCTGTCTGGTGGAATAACAAGGCTAGTGTATACTTGTTTCTGTAAAAGTATCGGCCTCTGCTCAAAAGTAATAGGCCAGGTAGTATTCTTGAAGTTACCACACAACAAAGATAAGGCCCATGACCTACCAAGACGATTTTACTTTATCTGCTGCCCTTTTGGACCAAGGGTCTTTGGAGCAAGGGTCTTTGGAGCAAGGGTCTTTGGAGCAGCTTTCGCCGCAGGGCCTGGGGGCTTTGCCCGATCTTTTTCCAGTGCTTCTCAATGCCGTCATGCAGATCGAGCGGCAAAAGCACCTGGGAGCCGCCCCGCACCAGCGCACCGAGGAGCGTACGGGCCATGCCAACGGCTACAAAGACAAGACCCTCAATACCCGCCTGGGACGGATTACCGTCGCCGTACCCCAGGTGCGAGAAGTCAATGGGCAAGGGGGTGGCTTCTATCCGCAGTCGCTCGAGCGTGGAACCTGCTCCGAGCGCGCTCTGAAGCTAGCCCTGGCCGAAATGTATGTTCAAGGCGTTTCCACTCGCAAGGTGGCGGCCATCACACATAATCTTAATCACGGAGCAGCTTTGCGGCTTCGCTGTTTCGTCAACCCAGGTCAGCCAGGCGGCAAAGCAGCTCAACGCTCGCTACGAACGGGTGCGCCAGAACGGGCTAGTCCAAAAGGCCGCTGTCCTGATCGCCGTGGGCGTGGACAAGAGCGGCAAACGCTGTGTGCTAGGCGTGTCGGTAGCCTTGTCCGAACACGAAGTCCACTGGCGGACGTTTCTGCAAAACCTTGTGTCTCGCGGCCTGTGCAGAGTACACCTGGTCATCAGCGACGCCCACGAAGGGCTGAAGGCGGCGAGGCTGGCCGTGTTTGGGGGCGCCTTGTGGCAGCGGTGCCAGTTCCACCTGCCCCCCAATAAAGCCCTAGCAGAACGCTTCGGCGTACGTGCCAAAGCAGGAGATGAAGCCGCAGGTGGCGGCAGATATTCGGGCCATCTTCAATGCTCAGGACAAAGCCGAGGCGGATGCGCTACTGAAGCGAACAGCGCAGAAGTACGCACAGACGGCTCCGAAGCTTGCGGCGTGGCTCGAAGAAAGTCTGCCTGAGGGCCTCACGGTGCTTTCGTTTCCAGAAGCGCACCGCCGCCTGCTGCGAACAACCTACGGCGTCGAGCGGTTAAACCGAGAAATAAAGCGTCGCAC
Source organism: Armatimonadota bacterium (assembly GCA_025354405.1). Taxonomy (GTDB): domain Bacteria; phylum Armatimonadota; class Armatimonadia; order Armatimonadales; family Capsulimonadaceae; genus JANXMY01. The sequence goes on along the minus strand of JANXMY010000182.1, from coordinate 397 downwards.
GCAGGTGGCGAGTATCTTCCCGAATGAGGCGAGCTGCCTGCGTTTGGTGAGTGCGCTGCTGATGGAGACCAGCGACGATTGGCAGGCGGGGAAAGCCTATTTGACATTCAGCCAGTAGCAGCCAAACCTGGATGCTCCCAGCTTTTACAGAAAGAACTTGACACTATCATATTTTGTTAGGAACCTTACATAGCGGCGTTCATAGGAACTAGGGAGGGAAGTGTTTTGTCTATCCAAAGAGTATGGGTTTTAGGCCGCCTACTCCCTCTGTTTGCTCTTTTTAGTATGCCTGGGTATGCACACCATCAGGTAGGCATTGTTGGCAAGTGGATACACCCACTTGGCTCTGATGCCAAATCGGGCGTGGTCTATGAGTTTCATAGTGATAGTACTATGA
>JANXMY010000169.1 GCA_025354405.1 Armatimonadota bacterium | reverse complement strand
GGAAAGCAATGGCACGGGCGGCGGTGCGACAGGAAGCATAGGATCCTCTTCTAAAGAACAAAATGGTGATTAAAAACGAAGAAGATTCGCTTTTACACTCTCTGTGAATTATGTCACAATCTGAGCATTTTGTCAATGGTTAGAGAAGAAAACTGAGGAGATTCGCTTGACAAAAGCAGCAAATTTCGCGAGAGTTACTCTGGACGATGGAACCATCCCAAAGGGTCGCCGGCTGAGCCGTACCAACTTTATGCCTTCCAGTCAATTGGGTGGTTCGGCCAGCGAAGTCAGCTACGCCGACTTGTCCTGCTTTGCCTGGATCACCCCATCTTGTGTTTCGATGGCTGCCGCGTCGATCTCCTCCGTCACGATCTGTGCGGCAGCCGCTGTTTCGTCGGTCTCCCCGAAGCGCGTTTCGAGCGCTGCTAGAACTTCATGTGGATCTACGGTTTTGGTCAAAGCTTCTGCCTCTAAGTCCACACGGTTATGAACACTCGGCATATCCCGGCGCAGCTCTTCCAGCAGATCGATGATCTTCGCCGTTCTTTGCTCCGTCAGCAGGCTCATTTGGAGGTCAAGCTGCTCTCGCCGCTCCGCCAGCTTACCCTGACGGTTCTGTGTGATCAAAATCACGGTCGTCATCAGCAATGCTCCCAACCCGACCGCCCCCTGCAGCCAGAAAAACGGGGGATCGTCCCGCGTGTGCCGGCCAAAAAGCGGGGCTAGGCTGTTCGCAAGCATCCAGAGACTGACTCCGACGAGAATTCCGTAAAAAAACTGCGGGCGGCCCAGCCAGGCCGTCAAAGATTCCACTTTGCGCTGGTGCGGGTCGATCTGCTGCTCGGCGATATTATGCATCGCCACGACGGCGTCGATATTTTGATTGATCGGATCCGGCTCAGCCCCGCGCCCGCCCTGCCCAATTTGCATGCTCAGTCCGCTTTCTGGTGTTTCTGCTGTTGATGAATCTCATCGCGGCGCATAGGCATGGCATCGATCCGCGCGAATATCTCGCCTTGCGTGACCGGCTCGCGGCTGGAAAAAGCGACGTGCCCGTCTTTGCCGATCAGTGCGATATGAAACTCGCCTGATTTAACTTTGACAACCAGTTCGCGTTCGCGGAATGCCGCACTTCGGGGGGCGAGCAGACTTTGCTGTTTAAGGAAACGCGGGTCAGCCTTACTGGGCGTGGAGATTACAAGCACTCGCTGCCGAGCCACAGGCGCGTCTTTTGCCAGAAGATGAGCCTCCAGCACCAGCAGGCCTAGTATCATGAAAATCGCGGGATGGAAACGCATAGGGTTACTCCGGCAGCAGATCTTCCGTCGTGCCGTCATCGCTCCAAACCAGCTTGGCGTCCAGCAGGCCCGGCGTAACTGCCAGGCGTAGGCTGCTCACGCCGCTCAGTTCACTGCTGGTCCCGTCGGCCCGCAGGCCGAGGCCGAGCCACAGGCCGTCGAAGGAGCCCTCCTGAACGCACGTCACGACTAAGCGGCGACCCCGAGCCGTCACTTCCACGGTGCCGGGGAACAGCGAGTAAGGCTTCTCGGCACGCACTCCATCCGGTCCGGTCACGTAGCGCGAGAGGACAGCGGAAACGCTGCCGCTTTGATTGTTCGCATCCGGGGCGACAATCTCCAGCGTCAGGCTCTCGACTTCGCCGGTGGGGATCGGCTGACCGTTGACAAACACGTGCAGACCGTCCGACGACGGGCTGCTGACGATGATATGGGTCAATCCCCCCTCGATCTTGGCGACTTCCGAGGCCGGGGGCCGATTCGAGGGAGGCGGCGGGGTGCCGTTGGCGATTCCAAACATAGGGATTCTCTTTCTGCGGGAGGAGCACTTTCAAGCAACAATCGTATATGTGATCGCTTCGTCGGCAGCAATCCAGTGGGCTTTATAAACGGTGACAAACGCTTTCACCACGTCTTCCAGCGCATTGACATCAATGTAGACTTCCACCACGCGATCAGTGATGTCCTGCCCATTATAAAAAACCCGCGTGCTGTCCGGCTCGACCATGGGATGATAGTTTTCCAGCACCACCGAATGCCCCGGAAACGTCAGCGTCACCCGCCCCGGCAAAATGTCCACCGCCCCATCCGGGTTGTTCTGCGGACGTACCAGAGCCGTCAAGTCAGTGCCGTTGTAGATGCCGCCCCGTGCCGGGTTGTCCCATTCGTCGCGCCCCGCCCGCAGCTCGATAAACAGCTGCGCCGCCGGGACTTCGACCCCGTTGTTATAAAGCGTCGTACTGGACCAGTCGCCGCCGGTCTGAAAAGTCATGTCGTTCATAGAATTTGATACAGTTCTGAATAGAGATACAGATAACTATAGCCGCGAAGATAGCAAGCGAGTAAATTTCTCTCGCTCATGCCGCTTCTAGGATCGCAGGTACCGATGTTTTCATCGCCCCGCCATCTCCGCCGTAGCCCCCACCCCGCAGTCCACGGCCCGGAACCCGGTGTGGTCCACTTCCATATCAGCGAAGCGGGTCTGCCCCATCACATACAAAGTCTCTCCGTTGCCACCCGAAGTCAAACCCACCGCAGACAGCGGGACTGCCGCTTCCAGCAGGGAGCCGCGCCAGGCGTAGGTCCCCCCGGGGACTCCCGGCAGGGGCAATCGACGACCAGACGCACCGGGCTTGATCGTGAACACGAGGGAATTGCGTTGAGTCAAGCCCGCGACGATAGGGCGAAGCGTCACGCTGTAGGAAACCTGCGGAGAAAGCGAACGGGCGGTGTCGAGGCGTGCGTACAAAAAATGGGAGTCGCGGCAGGCGTAAAGGCCTGAGATATCGCCGCTGGCCTGAAAGGCGCGAATCACCGTATCGGCCACTGGGTCGAGGGCGACCGGAGACTGTCCGGCCCAGTCATTCGAGCCGCCGTCCATCTGCATCATACCATCCGCAACGCGCCTCAGTATTGGAGCCTTGTTCGATGCTCCCAGCGTGCCGAACAGCTCATTTCGACGGGCAAACGACATCAGAAAGCGGCTGGACATCTCCACCTGACTGCGATAGCGCTTGATCGCCGCATATTTTTTTTGTGTGTCTCGTCGGGACAGCTCGAGTGCCGACCACTGCGTATCCAGCGCCGCCATCTGGCCGGGCGGCAGCAGTGGAGCGTCTTCATGAAGCCCCTGCGGAGTTGGCCAGTCGCCATGATGAACCAAATAATAATGCAGCCGAGCCGTCTTTGCCCAGGGAATACCCGCCGTACGCAGCTGTTCGAGTGCCGTACGGACAAAGACACTCGCAGCGGCATGGTCGGGATGATCATCGTTTGGGTGTGTGACGTAAATATCCGTTGGCTGGTCGGAAAGCATCTGCCTTTCGATATCCGCAAGCAGGTTTTGACCGCAGTAGGCCGCACGAGGTGTTGGGGAGTTTGTGTAAGGAGAGTGGTCGGCACCCGTGAAAGCTGAGGAGAAAGGCGTCTTCGGAGACCAGTGGTCTATCCACATGGGCATCAAGCCGCGATCCGGATACCCAAGAAATGTCACATGATCAGGAGGAAGACCCAGTACGGCAAGGGCCGTACGCGCTTCTGTCTGGCGAAGATACGCATAACGCACAAAATCAGCGGGTGGCACGGCAATTTCGTGGAAGCACTGAGCCGCGCTGATTCGGAACCCGTCACCATTCGTGATTAGCACCGCCCGAACATCATCCCCTTTGAGACGGGCCTGACGCATCATGCCGCCCGCGCCCAGTGTTTCATCATCGGGATGCGGGGCAAACACCAGCACGCGCTCGCCCGGGATCGGGGCATGGGAGATCAGGATGCGCTTTTCGGCTTCATTGCCGGCGTAAATCTTATACGCTGTTGCCAGTGAAAACAGTCCCGCTCCACACAGCGGAATTGCCAGAGCAATCAGGAAAACCCGTCCCCACTTGCTGCGACTTGGCCATGGTTTGCCGGAAACTTCAGGCGTTCGGAAGCTCTTGAACATGGAAGGACTATTTGCCTCGCAGAGCTGCGCGCACTTCAGAGTAGGCCGAGGCAATCAGCGGCTCCCAGTGCATCACCCAGGAAATCGGATCACGCTTTAATCGCTGTGCCGCGGCTTCCAAATCAGGCCATTCTGAAAGTGCACGAGCAGCATGAGTTAAGCCCTGCGCCTCGAGGATCAGCGCCGCACGATTTTTCTCGGTCGGCCTCTCACGCCGCAGAAGCCAACAGAGGTCAAGAGAGGCATACTGGAAACTTTTCAAGTTCCACCAGACCTGCCGCACCCAGTCGTCACCCATCGCCCATTCTCGCCGCTTGAACTGCTGGCGCAGGGTGCGCAGCGTGTCTGTGAAGCCGTGGGTGATAGAATCGACCGCATCTTCACGGGTCGGGATCGGCAGCTCCAGGTTTCCTTCCAGCAGCCGCGCAAACGCAAATTGAAAGCGAAAGAAGCCGGGCAGGGCTTTATATTCGGCGACGGAGAGAACGAAAAATTGCACGGAAGGGAAAATTACTCTGCAGTCGCGGGTGGCATGCGTCACACAGTTTTCAACTGCATCCACCACAAGTAGAAAGTCCAGATCGTGCGCTTCCTGAGGGCGATCTGCTCCTGACCCATACAGGGCCAGCAGTTGTAGATTTCCTCCCAGGCGCCGGGAGGCTGCACTGGAAAGCTGAGAAATGACATCGGCACTGGGCATGATGACACCTTTGAGGTAGTAAAGCAAAAATTGACAGAGGGCGAAAATCTTGACCGCCGGTAAAGTGGCGGAACGGGTGGGATTCGAACCCACGAATGGAGAGGACCCCATTACACGATTTCCAATCGTGCTCCTTCGACCAACTCGGACACCGTTCCTTGAACGCGCTTATTGTATCACTTCGACAGCACTTCTGTCAAGGGCAAAGGAGGCGTGAAGAGGTCTGTGCCGGGTACAATGTTCCTATGATCAGCGAAACCAATCAGCAATTCGAAGGCAAAATCAGTCTCTTAGCCAGGGATGTCCGCATGCTCGGGAATGCCTTGGGCGAAGTATTGCGCGAGCAGGGCGGTATGCCTCTGCTGGATACAGTCGAACGAATACGTGCTCTGACGAAAGAAGCCCGCAGTGATTCCGAGGCAGGGAAAGGGGTGGCCGAACTGGATCAACTGTTTGGCAGCATGGATTTTGCCTCCGCACTGCCAGTGCTTAAGGCCTTCACAACCTATTTCCAGCTGACCAATTTAGCCGAGCAAAAAGAAATCGCGCGCGTGAATCGATGGCGCTCCAGTGAGATCGGTGAGGCACCACGTCCGGAGTCTATTCGCGATGCTGTGCGAGCTCTCCGCGATGCCGGAATAACCGCATTACAGATGCGTAACCTGGTCGAAACTCTTTCCATACAACTCGTCTTTACTGCCCATCCGACCGAGTCTAAGCGGCGAAGCGTGCAGGAAAAGCTGCACCGTCTCTCCGATTATCTGAGCCGATTGGATCTGCCATTAATCTCGCAAAGTGAGCAGCAGCGGCTGGAAATGGACATCGTTGCCGAAACTGAGATTCTGTGGCAGACGGATGAAGTCCGTCAGCGGCGTTTGACAGTGTTGGACGAAGCACAAAACATACTCTTATATTTTAGTGAGACTTTGTTCGAGGTGACTCCTCGGCTCTATGAAGATCTGAGTGCCGCCCTCGCGGAAAGCTATCCAGGGGAAGTGTTCAGCCTCCCGAATTTTCTGGAGTATGGATCCTGGGTCGGAGGAGACCGGGACGGCAACCCGACAATCACGCTGGCTCACACGGCGGAAGTCCTGCAAATGCATCGCGACATGGCCCTCTCCAAGTTTATTCCCGCGGTGCGCTCTCTCAGCGACCGGTTGAGCCAATCCCGCCACTATGTCAGTATTTCGGCTGAGATGGAAGCCTCACTCGTTTCAGACGCTGCCCTTCTCCCGGAAGTTGTGGCCGAAGCCGCAGGCCGAAGCCCGACTGAGCCGTACCGGCGCAAATGTGAATATATCTGGGAGCGCCTGCAGCGGACTCACAGCAGCAAAGTGGGCGGGTACGACGACGCCCAAGAATTCAGAGCTGACTTGGAGATAGTCCAGCGGTCATTGGAGGCAAACAAAGGCCACTTCGCCGCCCGGCGCGCTTTGGCCCCGCTGATCGTCCAGGCACGTCTGTTTGGCTTCCATCTCGCCCGTTTGGATATTCGAGAACACAAAGACAAATATCTTGCGGCGCTCTCGGCTGTGCTCAGCTCGCAGGGTGTTAACTATTCCGAAATGGACGAGGGTGCAAAAGTCGCACTGCTGGAGAAAGAGATTGCCGGGCATCGTCCCCTGATTCCCGCGCACCTGGAGTACGACGACGAAACAAACAAGACGCTGGCGTTGTTCCGGCTCATTTCCGATCAGACTCAAGCACTGGGGGCTGAGGCGTTCGGGTCGTGCGTTCTTTCGATGGCATCCGCCGTCTCCGATGTTCTGGCCGTTTTACTGCTGGCGAAAGAAGCTCGTCTGGCCGAGCTCTCCAGTGACACCGGCAGCTCCCAGGTGGATGTCGTGCCACTCTTCGAAACGATCGAAGATCTGGAGAACGCCCCGCAGGTGCTGGACACGCTGCTGACCAATCCTATTTATCGGCGCAATGTGACGCTGCGCGGAAACCAACAGGAGGTGATGGTCGGCTATTCGGACAGCAACAAAGACGGCGGCTACCTCACCGCGAACTGGAAGCTCTATGTCGCTCAAGCGCAGCTTGCGGAAATCGCGAAAAAGCACAACGTCACCCTGCGCCTCTTTCATGGACGCGGCGGGGCAGTGGGTCGCGGCGGTGGCCCCGCCGGCAAGGCAATCCTGGCCCAGCCGCCAGGCAGCGTTCGAGGGCGACTCAAGATCACCGAACAAGGCGAAGTGATTGCCGCACGTTACTTCGATCAGGAAGTCGCTTATCGCAATTTGGAGCAGATCGTTCATGCCGTACTCCTGGCAAGTGCCGAGAAGGCGCCAGCGGCCCCTCATCTTTTGGGAAAAGAGTGGGCGGAGGCGATGGACGAAATCTCTGGGACCGCCTTCCAGGCCTATCGCGCTCTGGTCTACAACGATCCGGATTTTGTCCGCTTCTTTCAGGAGGCCACCCCGATCGGCGAGCTGGCTCAGCTTAACATCGGCTCGCGACCGCCGAAGCGCACTGCTTCTGACCGCATTGAGGACCTCCGGGCGATCCCCTGGGTCTTTTCCTGGATGCAGAGCCGGATAACCCTGCCGGGTTGGTACGGAGTAGGCACTGCCCTGGGCGGCTATGCCGATCTCTCCACGGAGAACTTGATACGGCTGCAGGCGATGTATCAAAACTGGCCCTTTTTCACCACGATGCTGGATAATGCCCAAATGTCTCTCGCCAAAGCGGATATGGATATCGCTGCTCGCTACGCGACCCTGGTCTCGGATCAAGCGATGGCCCGACGAATCTTCGCGGCGATCCGGTCCGAATATACGCGTTCCGTTAGTATCATCAACCGCATCATCGGTCAGGAGGCGTTGCTGGACAGCCAGCCGGTCCTGCAAAAGTCTATCCGCCTGCGCAATCCTTACGTCGATCCGCTTAGCTACCTGCAGGTGGAGCTGATGACCCGCCTGCGTGCCCTGCCGACTGAGGGTGAAGAAGAAAGTCTCAAAGCTCAGCGTCGTGATCTCCGGGCTGCCGTACTGCTTTCCATCAACGGCGTGGCGGCAGGACTCAAAAACACAGGTTAAGATTTTACAAACAGAATAGAAAGATAAGTATGAGCAGCCACAACAATATCCGCTGGCGTGAGTGGGGCGAAGAAGCCTTTGCCGAGGCAAAGGCGCAGGATAAGCCGATCCTCCTGGACATCGGCGCCGTCTGGTGTCATTGGTGTCATGTCATGGACGACGGCATTCCCGGCGATCCGGTACACACGGGAACGTACTCCACCCCGGAAGTGCAGCAGCGGATTCAAGATAACTTCATCCCAATCAAAGTGGATAATGACCGCCGCCCGGACATCAACGCCCGCTACAACATGGGCGGCTGGCCTACTACCGCCTTCTTGACCCCTGAAGGGGCCACGCTGTACGGCGAGACCTATGTTACACCTTCGCGCATGATCGGCCTGCTCGATCACATCGTGGACGCCTACAAAAATGGCAAAGACCAGATCGCAGAGCAAACTGCTGAAGTTTCAGCCCAAAGAGCGGCATCCGAACTGTTAAAGCCGTCAAACTTTGACCCCGCAACGACTGAAACGGTGCTTGTCGCCATTCGCCGCAATTTTGATTCGACATTCGGCGGCTTTGGCCGCGAGCCGAAGTTCCCCCACCCCGACGCTCTGCGGTTGGTACTCGAAACCTATGCGGCTACCGGCGAGATCAAACTGCGCGAGATCGCCGAAAAGACGCTTCACGGCATGGCCGACGGCGGGATGTACGACTGCTTCGCCGGTGGCTTCTTCCGCTACAGCACGACGCGAGACTGGTCCATCCCGCACTTTGAGAAAATGCTGGAAGACAACGCCAAGCTGGCTTCCGTCTACTGCCTGGCTTCGCAGGTATTGGAAGACGTCTACTACCTCGATGTCGTCAAATCCGCCCACGGCTGGCTGCTCTCCGATATGTGCGACCCGGAAACGGGAGCATTTGCAGGCAGTCAGGATGCCGACAAAGAGGAAGCCTATTACGGGGAGTCTTTGTCTGTACGGACAACGCTGCCAACGCCCTATATTGACCGAACGGTTTATACGAATTGGAATTCACTGATGGTGTCTGCCCTGGTCGCCCGGTACAAGATCACGGGGGATGAAGCGGTTCTGGACGCCGCCGTCAAAGCCTTCACGTTCTTGGTTCCCTCACCTGATCGCAGTGAAAGCTTGCCGCACAGTTATGACGGCACTGTGCCTCAGAAATTGACGGGGTTACTCGTCGATATCACCCCGACACTGCATGCCGCACTGGATTTATCCGAAGTGACGAATGAAGACGCCTATCGGGAGACGGCTCAGATCTTAGGGAATTGCCTCTTGTCCACACTTGTCGACACAGACGGCGGTTTTATGGACTCCGCACCGCATCCTGATGCCATTGGCGAACTGGCGCGACCTAAAAAAGAGATCGGGGAGAATTCCGATGCTGCCCTCGCACTTGTTCGTCTCAGCGGGCTTACCGAGGATGCACGCTATAAGCAGGCCGCCGAACAGGCATTGAAGCTATTCGCGGATAAGTACGCCGCTTACGGCTATTTTTCGGCTTCCTACGCCCGCGCCGTCGAAGCGGTGAATGCTTCCAGCCTGCACGTCACGATAATCGGCGACAAGAACGACGCCCGAACGCGTGCTTTGCAGCAGACCGCCTGGGGCTTTATTGCGCCATCGAAGACAGTCGAGACGCTGGGTTTCGAGAGCGCTGTAAAGCGCAGTCTGCCGGCTGACCTCATGGGTAAGCCCTATGTAACCGTGTGCGTGGGAACGGTTTGCTTTGCCCCGGTGAGCAGCGTAGACGAGATGCTTGGATTAATGCGAGGAGCCGAATGAACCCACCCCGCAGCAAGCTGCGACCCTCCCGAAATGGGAGGGGCAGCGGGAAGTGGACAAAGTGTTTACTGATCTTGTCGAGGGCCTATTTCAAGCAGATAAAACTCAACAAATTTTTTCCCGCTCACCCTCCCGCTGTACCCGCTGTCGAGACCCTGCGAGCAGGGGCAGGCGGGGCGCTGCTTGCTGCGGGGTGGGTTCTTCTCTGTCTCCCCCTCCACGCCCAAGCCCCACTCCACTTCCGCACCGCCGCGGAAGCCCGTGCGCGTGGCGAAGCCGCCGAACGAACCGGCCAATACGAAGCCGCCGCGTCCGCCTATGAGGCCGAAGCAGTTATTCGCCGCCGCACCGGCGACCCGCAGGCCGCGGAGATACAGCACCGCCGAGCATTGCGGCTCAAAACAGATGTTGTGCTGGCAATAACTGCCCCTGTTTCCCCTGTGAGTACGAAACTCGCCAAGCTCGAACCACTTGCCGGCTGCTATATAGGCGCACTCGATAACTACCCTGCCGACGATGCAGATAACTTTGCGCGGCGCACCGGGCGTCCTCTGGCTGTGTGCTTCGACTACGCCCGCTACGGCGCCCCCTTCCCCCTGGCCTGGGCACGTAAGCAGGCGCGGGCGGGGCGGGCCATCCAGATCGCCTGGGAACCGAGCAGCATCGGAGCGGTCCGTGATGATGAGTATTTGAACCAGTGGGCGGAAGATGCTGGCCGGTGCGGGACACCGATATTTTTGCGCTTTGGTGGGGAGATGAATGGGAACTGGACCCCTTGGGGGCGTGATCCTCTGGCCTACCGTCGGGCGTTTCGATTGGTGCACGCCGTCATCAATCGGCATGCCTCCAATGTCGCTCTGGTCTGGGCACCGGGAGCTGTACCGACACGTAACCTGGATAGCTACTACCCAGGCGACGATGTCGTGGACTGGGTCGGTATCAGCCTTTATCTGGTGCGCTATTCCGATGATAATCTCTCACGACCAGCATGGCAGGACGGACCGGCCTCGTTTATCGCCCCGTTTTACGAGAAATACGCGGCCCGCAAACCGCTCTGTTTGGCGGAATGCGGCATCTCACGCCGCAGCCGGGTCGAGGGCAAAGACGCTGATAATTATGCTGCGGCACGTATTTTCGATCTTCTCGATACCATCAAGATCCGTTATCCCCGACTAAAAATGTTCTGCTGGTTTACCCGCAACAACCTCGAAACAGCCCAGGCCGGACGCCGGCTCAATGACTACTCCCTGCCCGATGGGAGCGGGGCACTTTCTGCATTTCGAGCCGCGATCAGCGATCCATATTTTCTTTCACATCCGGAGGATTTACCGCCCTATCGCTATCAGGCAATAGCAGGGCGCCTCCCGCTTGGTTATGCGGGTAGTCTGAGCGCAGCGATTTCCACCTATTGTGTTGAGCCGACATTGGAGATTACACGTGGGGGGAAGGTTCGGAAGACCGGGCACCCATTCAGCCTGTTTGTGCCCCTGGGATCGGGGCTACTGAGCGTCAGTGTCTATGATCCGAGAGGCAGAGTCGCTAAAACCCTGTCTGTGGCCGCCCCGTAACTCTATCAGCTTACACGGCGAATCTGGGGCAGGCCGCGGCGCAGGGTAATAATTGTCAGCTCAGGCCGGGTCAGAAAGCGCAGAGCCAGGCCGCTGATGCCGAGACCACGTGTTACATAGAGCTGTGTTCGACCCGGGCGAATACCGATGACGTGGCGCAGACGGTCCCGGCTATAGTAGCCATCGCTCATACGTTTCCCCAGGGAAGAATGTGTGTAGAGCGCACCGTAGAAAGGCAGCCGAATCTGCCCGCCATGGGTATGCCCCGAGAGCACAACATCTACCCCGCGCACGACGGCTTCCGCGATGCTGTCGGGGGAGTGCATAAGCAGCAGCTTAAAAACGTCCTCCGGCACACCCTCCAGAGCATCCTCCAGCCGGTCTTTGTCATTGACGGGATCGTCGACCCCGACCAGCGCGATCTGGGCGTCGCCGCGAGTGATTAAGAGGTGCCGGTTCATCAAAGTCGGGATGCCATTTTCGGTCAGCTTCTGGGAAAAAGCAAACGGGCGGACGCCGTTTTTGTGCTCGGAGTTTCCAAAGATGGCATAGGTGCCATCGGTGGCACGAAACGACTGTGCCAGGGTGAGAAAAGGTTCGATCCCAGCTGGAGTGTGGATCATGTCACCAGTGACGGCAACCAGATCCGACTCCGGCAGTTCCGTGAGTAGCTTCTGAACAATCTTCTCGCGCCGCCCCATCTGGCGCATATGCAGGTCGGAAACCTGCGTGATCGTATAGCCTTCGAACTCAAGAGGGAGGCGCGGCGTGAACATCTCCAGATGTACCGTCTCAACTGCATACGGCTCCACCCCGACCGAATACGCCAGCAGGCCCGCCGCCGCCGCTCCGGCAAGCCCCCAGCCCCAGCGTGCGCTGTTCGTCATCGAAGATCGTCTCCCTTTCGGGCGACACTGACCACCGTTACCCCGAACGGCAGGTTCAGGCGGTGCAGCAGCTTCGTCTCGAGCTGCGAGAGGATCAGAAGGGCCGAATTCACCGAGCCGGAGACTTTGACAAGGTTTGCTTTTTTCTCACCTGACTCGCGTTTCTTCGGCAGCCAGTTGCTCAGCAGGCGGTAGACGAGAATTGCCGGAAAGAGTGCTGTGACAGTATAGGAGATCTTGTCCACGGTCAGCCCGGCACGCTGAAAAAGATCTTTCAAGTGCGGAACCGTGTAACGACGGAAGTGGTGAAGTGCCTCGTCATGCTCGCTCCAGAGGGCTGCAAAAGCAGGAACCGTCACGAAGAGGCGGCCCCCTGGTTTGAGCACCCGATAAATCTCCGCCGAAGCGGCTTTGTCATTATCGATATGCTCGATGATGTCCATTGCCGTTACCACGTCGAACGAGTTATCGGCAAATGGCAGCCGCCGAACATCCGCTCGGGCCAGCGGAGAGGCGACTCCGCGCGTGACACAGAACTGCAGAGCCTCCGGTGAAAAGTCCGCTCCAACGACGTCGCCGAACGGTTTCAGATCATCCAGCATTGCGCCGGTGCCGCATCCGATGTCCAGGATCTGCTGCCGACCATCGCGTGCATAATGTGTCTCCAGCAGGCTGGTGATTAGGTGGCGGCGGGCAATAAACCACCAGTAAGTGTCTTCGAAGCGGTACATCCGCTCATATTCTTCGTGTTTCATGCTTTGGGGTGGAGTGAGGAGCTCGGCCGTGCTTTCTCTCCAGTTTTCTGAAGTGTTCGGTGCATCCAGCGGATTGTCATCAGGTCGCGCAGCATCTGCAGTCCGTCGCGCACCATATTCACTTTGGAGCCGTCCTTGTGTGACCAGCGGATAGGAACTTCGGCGATGGTGTAGCCCAGTCGCCGGGCGATGTACAGAGCCTCGCTGTCAAAGGCGAATCCGTCAATGTAGCAGCGGGAGAAGACTTCCTGTGCGGCCGGCGCCGTGAACAGCTTGAATCCGCACTGCGTATCCGCTATTCCGGGGACTGCCAGCAGCTGCACTGCGGCATTAAAACCCCGCCCCATCCACTCCCGAATCCAGGGCTGATGTACCAGCAAATGTGAATTGCGCAGCGGGCGGGACCCAATCCCGATTTCGGCCCCGGCCTGTGTCATTGCAGCCAGCACCACTTCGTATTCCTCCGCCGGAGTCGCCAGATCCGCATCGCAAAAAAGGCGAAGATCACCGCCTGCCCGCAGCATTCCGAATCGGACCGCGAAGCCCTTCCCTCGATTTCCACCATAGCTCAGACACTGGACGGAAAGTTCGGGGTGCTGCCCGGCATACTTGGTCACGACTGCCGTGGTCCCATCCGTACTACCGTCATCAATCACCAAAATCTCAAATGTCTCAGGACGCATTCGGAAGTATTCCGCGGTCGCCGCTAAAGTTGTCGGCAGTCGCACGGCTTCATTGTATGCGGGTATAATTACGGAAACGTGCATTGCGTGTATTATGGACCTCAGTCGGCCTGAAAGTCAAGGGAAACATCATGCCTAGCGCCGCGCTCCTCTCACTTGCAAACAATGATGCAGTTAAGCAGTTCGTAATGCGATACGGCTTCTCGAAAGGTTTGGTGCAGCGATTTATTGCGGGTGAGACACTGGAGGCGGCCCTTCACACTGCTGGCAGTCTTCAAGGGCAAGGCCTCTCCGCTGCTCTGGATGAACTGGGCGAAAACGTGTTCTCCGAGTACGAAGCGGAGACCGCCGCACAATCCTATGTCCATAGCCTCCAGGCACTCGCCGCAATGCAGATACCGGCCCCCTATCTCAGTGTCAAGCTCACGGCCCTGGGGCTGAATTTAGGCACCGCAGTGGCGGCAAAAAACCTCGGCTCGCTTCTCTCCGCCGCGCAAAGCATTCAAGGTGCTTTCGTTTGCGTCGATATGGAGGGCTCAGCCTACACAGAGCGAACTCTGGAGATTGTTCGTGCGGCATTCGTCGAATACGACAATGTCGGAACCGTGCTGCAATCGTACCTCCGGCGCACGGACGCTGACCTGGAGATATTGCTGACGGATGGTATCCGAGTCCGTCTGGTGAAAGGCGCTTATGCCGAGCCTTCTGCTGCCGCTTACCCGAACAAAGCCGATGTCGACCGAGCGTACATCCGTCAAATGCGAAGGCTGCTGCGTTATGGCAAAAAGCCCGCAGTCGCCACCCATGACGCTGCCATTTTACACGAAGCAAAAAAACAGATGCGTGAAGAGAAGCTGCCCAATGACGCTGCCGAGTTTCAAATGCTGTACGGTATCCGGCGAGACCTGCAAGAGTCACTTGTCGCAGAAGGCTATCTTGTCCGGGTATACCTGCCCTTTGGTCCTGCCTGGTACTCCTATTTCATGCGCCGACTTGCCGAGCGACCCGCCAATATCGGCTTTATTCTACGGAACCTATCCAAATGACTTCTGATTACACTGACAACTGGGATGCCCTGCCGCCTGAGATTCAGCAGCGACTAGCGCCGATCATCGAACACTTTGAGGCTGCTGCCGACCTGCTCTTTGATCGCCGATTGAACTTGTCGTTCGAGGCAGCCGTCAAAGAGCTCTCAATTCCCGGCATCGTTGCCCTGACCGAAGGCCTGCGCGAGTTGAGCAGTCTTCTCCTCGATCCGTCCTGGGAAATTGAGGCGGAGGCCAAAGGGGTGATTTTCGAGGATAAGTACTCACTCTCCGTCTATGATCTGCCTCTCTATATGCCCTGCGTGTACCTGTCGCAGTTAGCACAATACATGGACGGCCAAAACGTGCGTGTCTGGAAAGAGGCTACAGCAGAAGAGATTGTGGAGATATTGCTCCTCATGGCCCGCTTCGTCCCACTGCAGACCGAAACCGCCCGCATCGTGACCGCGGCCCTGCACGATATGCTGTATCTGTACCCGGCGACCCAGGTGCAGGCAGCGAATGCGTCTTTAACTTGCAGCGACAGCCCTTCGGCAATGACCATCGCCGAGATCGCGCTGGCTCTGGCCCGGAAATCCGTCGTGCGATGAGAAGCGTATGACATTCCCTGAACAAAAAAGCCCCCGGGACTTAGTACTAAGTCCCGGGGGCAGCTTATTGACTAGCGACCACGACGGGCCGGCATGGTGCGTCGGCCATTGGCCTTCGCGCCGCCGTCCCAGCCGCCGCCATAGGTGCGGCCAGAGCCGTTTGCACGGCGTACTTGCTGCCGGGCACCCATCCGGTTCTCATCGGCGGAGGGAGGATTCGGGTCAAGACGCTTGCCGACCAGTTTCTCAATCGCACGCAGCTGCGGCGTATCGCCGTTGGTGACGAAGGTCAGAGCGATCCCTGAACGGCCGGCACGGCCCGTTCGTCCGATCCGGTGGATATAATCTTCGGCATTCACTGGAACGTCATAGTTGATGACGTGGGTGATATGCGGGACGTCGATACCGCGTGCGGCTACGTCGGTCGCGACCAAGACGTCAATCCGCTTGCTGCGGAACAATCCCAGAACCCGCTCACGCTGATTCTGCGAGATGTCGCCGTGAATACACCCCGAGCGCATACCGGCCAGAGCCAGTGTCTTCTCCAGGCGATCCGCACCATGCCGGGTGCGGGCAAAGACCAGTGCACCGCCGCCGCCTTCGCGGGCTTCATGCAGTAGGGAGAGCAGAAGATCGCCCTTCTCGGCGGGTGTCACGCGGTGTACGATCTGTTCGATCTGTGCGACCACGGTCGAGCGCGGTCCGGCATTGATGATCTCCGGCTCCGAGAGGTAGGCGCGGGCCAGCCCTTCGACATCGCCGTCCATCGTTGCGGAGAAAAGCATCGTCTGTCGAGCCGTGGTCGGCAGATGCTTGGCGATCCGCTGAACCTGAGGCAGAAAGCCCATGTCCAGCAGCCGGTCGGCTTCGTCGAGCACGAACACTTCGATCTCGGACAGGTCAACGTAGCCCTGTTCGAGATGGTCGAAGAGGCGGCCAGGCGTAGCGACGATGATATCAACGCCGCGCCGCAGACGCATGATCTGCTGGGGCATTCCTGCCCCGCCGTAGATCGCAACACCGCGCAGGCCAGTGCCCTTGCCGTAAAGACCGAAGTTCGCTTCGACCTGAACGGCCAGCTCACGTGTCGGGACCAGGATCAAAGCACGCGGGTTGCGGCTGTCTTTGTGATCAAGTTTGTTCAGAATAGGAATCGCGTAAACGGCAGTTTTGCCGCCGCCGGTCTGGGCACAGGCAATGAGGTCCTTGCCAGCAAGAGCCGCCGGAAGGGCAAGCTCCTGGATGTCGGTCAGGTTGATGTGCTCTGCGGTCGCCAGATTCCTTTGAATCGCGTCCCGCAGGGGAAGTTCTGTGAAAGTCTGCAAAATTTCGGTGCCTTTCGACCTCCGCAGCGTGTGAGGAGGGTTGCCGCCCGTCTGTAAAAAATTAATTCCCGAAGGAACTTCACAGGCGGCGCAATCCAAGTCTCCACTCAAGCGTGTAAGCATCCCTGGCAAGCCGGGGACGCCACTTCGCATTCTCTCAATATAGAATGGTGAGCCTCGGCAGCTCTCCCAGGAGTAATCAGGGGAAAAGAGTAGGCTCTTAAAAAAAGAGAAGGAGCGGAAAATTAAACTGTTACTATTATTTTACCACATATTTATATAAAAGCAGCGAACTGCAGAGATATTGCGTATAAAACAGTTTCTAATAATCGCGTGCCAGCTGACTCATGGTCACAAACACATATCCTCGCCGATGTGCTTCGGCGATAAGTGCAGGTAATATTTGCATCGTTTGCGGAATGCCGTCGTGCATCAAGATGATCGCACCGTTCTCCAGATGGTCCAGTGTCCGCTTTAAGATAACTTCCGCAGGTGGCTTGGAAAAATCGCCTGGGTCATTTGTCCAGAGGGTTGTGATGTAGCCGCGCCTGGAGGCCTCCCGCACGACATCACCATTGTAATCTCCACCGGGCGGGCGAAAGAAGCGAGCCGACGAGCCGGTAACTTTCTTCAGTTCCGCGTCGCACTGATCAAGTTCATAACCGATCAGCTCCGGGGGTATCAGCGTCAGATTCACGTGGTCGTAGGTGTGATTACCTATCTCATGCCCTTCAGCAACTTCAAGCTGGACCAGGGTTGGGTTCTTCTCGACTTGTTTACCGACGACAAAGAAAGTCGCGGGCGTATGGGTCCGCCGAAGAATATCGAGAAGCTGAAGTGTATACATGGGGTGCGGACCGTCGTCAAATGTCAGCGCGATCCGCTGCTTCCGTATGTCCCCACGAATGATCTTATTGAACTTCAGTCCACGCTCCTGCTCATACTGGTCTTTTGCCAGCAGCGTCACGTAGGGCTTATAATTCTCGGGGAAACTGGGCGAGTTGTAGAATGCCGACGGGAGCATCGACTTCGATGCCTGCACCTGCGCTTTGGGGCTTTTCGGATTGAGTGGTAACAGCTTTGCCTGCCCTGCCCGAGCCGCACTGGCGAGAAAAACGAGACAGGCGGCACCGAGTGCCGCCTGAACTGCAAGACTATTTCGCATCGGGCTGTCCTGCTTCCGCCGGTGCGTCGGCTCGCAGATCGCGCAGGACCAGCCCCGAAAGGAGTTTGGGAAAGAAAAACGTGGACTTTTGCGGCATGACGTCCCCGGCAAGTGAAACGTCTTTGATCTCTGCAACGGTTGGCCGCCCCAGCAAAAACGCGATTTGCGCAATGCCATCTTTGACCGACGTGACGGCTTCGGAGATGTCACGAGTGTAGGAGACATGACCTCCAGCAGCGACAGCCGCCGCATCAATGCCCAGCGCTTTGTCCAGTATCAGCGTGCCAAGCAGCGTGACAGGGAGACTTTTCACGGCATCGGAACCAGGCCCAGGGATCAGGCCAGGCAATTCGGCGGCCGAGGTATTAAGCACGGCAAGATTCACGATTCCAGAGGGAAGCACAATACCGAAGGCGACTTTCCCGGAGACTGCTGTTTCGGCGATTGCCGCTTCGATCGTTTCTGCAGAGTTCGGCGAGAGTGTGAACTGCGCAGACAAAGCAGCAGGCAGCGAAGCAATCTTGTCGGGCGAAACGCTCCGGACGAGCCGATGGGTCGGCAATACCAGCAGACCCTCATCCTCGAATGCGGTCAGAGTGATCAAGATATAATCGGCAGAAATCGGAGTGTTTTCAGACAGACCGGATGCTGCCGCCCGGATTTCCCGTTTGTAGTTCAGCGCCGTTTCATAGCGGTGATGCCCATCGGCGATAAAAATCTGCTTGTCGGCCAGCATTTCGCTGAGAACAGCCTGCGCATCGGGATCGGAGATACGCTCAATTTTGTGCGTCGAGCCGATGGCATTGCCCACTTCTTCAATGACCACTTCCCGGTCATCATACTCGCGAAGGAAGCTTTGAACTGAGCTGTCCGGGTCACTGTAAAGGCCATAGATTGACTCAAACTGAGCTTCCGTTGCCCTCAGCAGCTCCAAACGGTCAGTTTTCGGCCCGGTTAAGGTCTTCTCATGCGGCAGGACTTTTCCGGCACTGTACTCTTCCAGTTTGAGCAGGCAGATCAAGCCAATCCGGTCAGGAGCAGGTTCCCCAGTGGCAGGGTCATCAAAAGCCTGGTGGTAGACATAGAATGAAGGTGCGTCGTCGGCTTTCAGAATTCCCGATGCTAACCACTCGCGAAACAGCTTGCCGGCCGAAGCATACTTATCTTCTTCGCGACCAAGAATTAATCGGACGACATTGGCCGGGTGCTTCGCATACAGTGCGCTTTGTTCAGACGGTGAAATAACATCGTAGGGCGGTGCGACGAGATCGGACAGCCTCCCACCGGCGGTGGCGGGATCGTAACGGATGCCGCGAAACGGCAGAATATCAACCATGCAAAATGCTCCTCAAAAAATTGTCTTACGTTCTATGATACCACACCGGGAACCATCAGAGGCCGCTCGGCATTTTATCCAAATATGTGACACGCGATTTTGGGTATAATTGCTCCAAGATTTCATGCCCCCGGAGAACCTTTCATGCCTTCGCCGACCGCTACTGACTCTTCCGTGCTTGCTGTGCTGGAAACCCTGAGGAAATGTTCCCCGGATGTGCCGTTTCTGGCTCTGGGCCAGACGGTTTTCTGGGATGAACCGGACAAGGCCGTCTGGCGGCGTCTGCTGGACCTAAATATGCCCGGTGCAAAGATGATCGCGGGGGTCCACGACACCGATTATTTTGCAAAAACTTCGGCGCATGTCGGGACAGATCAAAAGTTCATCGCTCTGCCGCATGACGACGGCAAGACACGCGACCTGTGGAGCGCGGCAGGCGAGATGTCGTCTCTTTTCGGCAGCGAGAGTGTCCCCACCCGCGCCATGTATCTTTCGAAGAACGTCCCCTTCGACTGGCTGGGTAAATGCTATCCAGGCGGCAAGAATGCACTCTATGCCGACAAAACCCAGGCCTGGGGATGGCGCGGAATCGTACATACAGAGTCGCACAGCCTCATCGCAAATGACATTCCTATTCGAGACATACAGGCCGCACTGCTTGACCAGCTGGATTGGAGCTTTTCAGAAAGCCTTGCCTGCCTGGCCGACGAGGGGTCCCGGGCACAGGCAAGGCAAGTCGCTGCTGCCGTGCGCGGTTGGGTGCTGGAATACCTGGAAACCTGCAGCGACACGTGTCGCCTCTCCGACCTCTATGAGACCTTGCTCCCCCGCTTTTACCATCTTCTGCTCGGAACATACCCGACCAATTTCCAAACGACTTCCTCACTTTCCCTCTTCCGTTTCAATCAGGAAACATTCGCTAAACCCCGGTTTGGGCTCATCGGCTGCTTTCTGGATCCGCAGACACGTCCGATCGCACGGGCGGCCTATGACAAAGCTGTTGGCGGGTCAGGCTCGGGTATCTATACGCTGGAGGCCTTTGGAAACGGAGCGATTCCCTTTGATCTGGTCATTCCCGGCGTCGGACGCGGTACGATCCGCCTGGCGCCCGCCGCATTGATTGTCGAAACGACACCCGTCGAAACGTTTGTTCCACTCTCAACCCGTATCACCACCCTCGAACAGCTGGCGGCAGTCGTGGAGGAGCGATTCGGGTCGGAGGTCGCTTTGGTCGGCAAAGCCGTGACGCTGGCAGATATGATCGCCTCGGAATTCTTGGTCGTTTTTCACGAAACAGCTTCAGGATATACGTCGCTGACGCAGGCTATGAACGCACATATGGCAAAAAACGGCGTTCCACTGGCTCTCCACCCCATCGTGAGGCTTTCCTACCCCACCTGGGATACCCTTGCCGCAGTCCTGCCCGAAACCCGGCTGCGTTTGCCGGCGCATCTCGCTGCCTCGTTCGGCGTTGAAACGATATCCGCACAGGACTTTTCACGGGACTGGCGGGAGATTGTCGCCAGCAGCCAGTTTTTACTGAAGCAAAGCCGTGAGCTGCCTAGTCTCCGCGCGCTGCTCAGCTACCTCGAAGGACGCGATACGTTCTGCTGGTGCGACCGTTTAGGCGAGTATGAAGCCGCGCTGAAAGTCTTGTCGACAAATGCACGTCACAGTGAGACGCTTCGGGGACGTATCGAGGAGCATCGAGAAGAAATGTTGGTGTGGCGCAACGACCGCGCAGAGCTGGAGCGCCGTAAAGGAGAAGATTGGCGAAACAATCTGATGCCATTGATCGCGCGGCGTGATGCGGCACCCACTTCTAAAGAAGCGTCAGACTATCAAAAGCAGCTTGAGCGGGAGATAGCTGCTCGCACCATAACCTTCGATGAGCCGATTGAGACATGCCGAGAGCGCATTGCGGCGACCCGTTTTTTACTCGGCGAGTTTCAGCGCCATCGCCGGGAATTGGAGCGCGGCCCGGAAGCTCTGGAGGCACGCAGCCTGATTGCGGAGATCACGCGCGAGGCCCAGATGGCCCGCCTGGAGCTGGTACGCAGCGCTTTTCTGACTGTCGAGAGTTTGGAGCATACTCAGCTCCGGCCAACTTCCTGGTGGCTGCCACTGGTCGACTCGACTGGTACCTGGTTCGACGCGATGGCGGCGGGGACCAAAGCGCGACTGGAAGAGCTGTGATTTACAGAATAATCCGAAAGATCTCTTCCGCCAAACGGGCCGGGTCATGCCGAACGATATCCGTCTGCGAAATTAGATTGACTGCCACCGGCGTGTAACCCTGGGCGCGGATTGCTTCGACATCCGGGACGACGAACCGCTGACCATACTTTTCGTACCGCTCCAGAATCGTGCCGCCCGGCGGCTCTTTGTTGACCAGCGCGTAGTCGAACAGCCGCTTGCCTGGGGCATGTTCGGCAATCACCCGCAGATGGTCCGCCGCCGTGTAGTTGTCCGTCTCCCCCGGCTGAGTCATGACATTGCAGACGTAGATCTTCACGGCCCGGCTGCGCTCCACGGCATCTGCAATACCATCGACAAGTAAATTTGGGATAATACTCGTGTACACACTCCCCGGCCCAAAAATAATGGCATCTGCCAGGCGGATCGCCTCGACGGCTTCAACAAGCGGCTGCGCGTTTTCAGGGCGCAAATACATTCGCTTGATCGGCAGCGGATGCCCCACGATCTGCGTTTCGCCCTCTACAATCGTCCCATCTTCCATTTCACCCAGGAGAGTTACATTCTGCACTGTCGAGGGATATACTTTGCCTCGGATCGCCAGCACTTTTGAAGTCGCTGCAATCGCCTGCTCGTAGTTCCCTTTGTAAATCTCCGTCATCGCCGCGATGAAGAGGTTGCCGAACGAGTGCCCGGCGAGACCTTCATGGTCATCGTCGAAACGAAACTGAAACAGGCTAGCCAGAGTCGGTTCGGCATCGGCTAAAGCAACGAGGCAGTTCCGCAAGTCCCCTGGCGGCAAGACGCCCATCTGCTGAGATAATCGCCCGGAGGAGCCCCCGTTGTCTGTGACGGTCACAATTGCAACGATGTTGCTGGTGTACTCTTTCAATCCGCGCAGCATCGTGGATAGGCCGGTTCCGCCCCCAATCACCACGATCCGCTGGCCCTGCGCCAGGCTGCGCCGCTGAAATATTCGGTCGGCCAGGTCCTCGCGCGCGTCGGGCGCTACTGAGGCCAGTATGGAACGGTTAAACTGGAAGTAGGAGACAAATATCAGCAGCAGGCCCAGGGTGATCAAAGCAAAGCCCATGGGCAGGTAGACCTTCGGCTCGCTGATATTCATGCCGGACGCTCGGAAGATCGCTACCCCGGCATCATCGAGGTACTGCAGGTAATCACCCCAAGTCACATTGACGGCCAGCACGATACCTGCCACCACCAGGACAATTCCCAGCAGTGTCAGTGACATCCAGCGCTTGACACGCATCCCCGGATACAGCCATTTCAGCCAGGAAAAAAGGCGTTTCATTGCGGCTTCACCGGAGCACTTTACTAACATCGCGGTGCTGTACCAGCACCCGGTACCCCAGGCCGCGCAGGTGTTCCCCAAGTTTTTCGGAGACGACCACCGAGCGATGCCGCCCGCCCGTACAGCCGATGGCGATGGTCAGATATGCTTTACCCTCGGCGACGTAGCGCGGTATGCTCCAATCGATCAAATCGTATAATTTCTGCAAAAACAGGCCGCTGTCGGGGTCACGCATGACATATTCTTCGACCAGCTGATTACGGCCGTCATAGGGCCGGAGATCGTCGATGTAATGCGGATTCACCAGAAAGCGTACATCAAACACCAGGTCAGCATCCAGCGGGAGGCCATACTTGAAGCCAAACGAATTGACCGTGACAATCAGGCCCTGATTCTTGTCATGCGCCAGTGAGAACTCGCTGAGCAGTAAGTTGCGGAGTTCATGCGAATCCATATCCCCTGTGTCGACAACTTTGTCCGCGCCTTCTTTGACATCCTCCAGCAGCGAGCGCTCCGCCTGAATGCTGCCCAAAATACCGCCCTGGTCCTCAAACAATGGATGCTTGCGCCGGGTCTCTTTAAACCGCTGCACCAGTACCCCGTCCGAGGCATCCAGAAAGAGCAGCACCGGCTGCACCCCGGATTGACGTACCTGGGCCAGCGTCGGCTGCAGGTCATGAAAAAAGGCTCCCGAGCGGGCATCGATCACCACGGCCAGCCGTTCGCCCGGTGCATGATCTCCGACTGTCAGGCACTTCTCCACCAGCTCCGGTAAAAGCACCGGCGGCAGGTTATCCACCACCGTGTAGGCCATGTCTTCGAAGACTTTGGCCGCGGTTGCCTTCCCCGCCCCCGACATTCCTGTAATGACGACTAACTGCATTTAACGATTGCGCTCCCGTTCGCGGTGAGAAACCAGCAGATTATTGAGTAGGCCCCCGACGAGGCTCATCACGATCGATCCGAACAGCGGTGCCTGCCAGCCGCCCACATGAAATCCCGGCGTATACTGACCGACGAGCCAGAACAAAAAGGCATTGATGACAAACGAGAAGAGGCCCAGTGTCAGGCAAGATAGCGGCAGTGTCAGTAAATTCAAGAGCGGCCGAAGCAGAGCATTGGCAACTCCCAGTAAAAGTACGAAGAGTAATGCCCCTTCGACACCTTTGGGAAAAGCGTCTAACTGAAAGCTCTGTATATTGAGAGCTTTGCCGATTAAAACAGTCGCATAAAGCGCGACGGCACTCAGAAGCCAGCGGAGGAGTAAATGCATAGTTTGGTGGCCTTCACAGATGCGAGCTTGGATTGTCGACGGTCATGCCCGTGGCACGGCGGTCACAGCCGGTTCAGTGCTGGTAGAGAAAAATCAGTGCATCTCGGCTAACTCGAGTGCAAAGATGATTGCCCTAGGTATATCTGCCCTGTACTTGTCTCCTGGCCATTGTACCTTACTCAGAGAAAGGATTTAACCTGCGCCCCCATGCAGCATCTTATGGATAGTCGCGGCCAGCTTGCCGTTCATCGCCGGGGCATGCGTAATCTGCTCGACACTGGCGTTCTTTAAAGCAGCGACGCTGCCGAAGAACCGGAGCAGGGAGCGGCGACGGACCTGGCCGATGCCGGGGATCGTGTCGAGAACGCTCATCGTGGCATTCTTGCCGCGCAGTGTACGGTGATAAGTCACGGCATAACGATGCACCTCGTCGCGCACGCGCTGGAGCAGAAACAGCGCCTGCGAATTGCGCGGCAGAACGATCGGGTCGGACTCCCCCGGTTTGTAGACCAGCTCGAACTGCTTGGCGAGGCCGATCATGTTCAGCTCCATCCCAAGCTCGGCCGCCACCGAGACTGCCACTGAGAGCTGGCCCTTGCCGCCGTCGATCACCATCAAGTCAGGCAGTGTGGCAAACTTGGGGTTGCCGGACTGCGCTTCTTTCAGCCGCCGCGTCAGGACTTCACGCATCATGGCAAAGTCGTTCGGCTCCCCTGTATTTGTCGGCCTCTGGATTTTAAATCGGCGGTAATCGGACTTGAGTGCCTTGCCGTCTCGGAACACGACCATGCCGCCGACGGAGAAGCTGCCCTGGATGGTTGAAATGTCGAACGCTTCGATCCGCTCCGGCGGGGAGTCCAGCCCCAGCGCATCCTGCAGCTCCAGCAGCGCCCCCAGTGTCCGGTCATGCTCGGCGGCGGACGTCGCCTGCATCTGGTCCAGTGCCAGCTTGGCATTCTGCGCGGCCATGTCCAGCAGCTGCTTTTTCTCGCCGCGCTCGGGAACTGTCAGAGTTACTTTCGTGCCCTTCTTCTGCTTCAGCCACTGCTCGATAATTACGGTTTCTTCGACATGCGTCGGCAGAATGATTTCTTTCGGCACATAGGTCGCGTCTTGATAATACTGCTTGACGAAATCTGCCGTTGCCTGCTCGATCCCCTCTTCTCCCTCCATACCATCAAGCAGAAAATGCTCCTGACCAATCAGCTTGCCGTTGCGGATATAAAACATCTGGACGGCGGATTTCCCCTGATCGTTGACCAGTGCAATTATGTCCTGGTCAGCCTGATTGGTGGAGACAACTTTCTGCCGCTCGATTAAAGTCTCAATCCCGTGCAACTGGTCGCGCAGGCGGGCCGCCTTCTCAAACTGCAGATCGTCGGATGCCGCTTCCATCTCGGTTCGGAGCTGCTTGACCAGCTTGTCCTGCTTGCCGTCGAGAAACAGCGCTACATCATCGACCATCTGGCGATATTCCAGCTCCTTGCCTAGCCCGGCACAGGGTGCATGCGGGCACCGGCCCATGTGATGATACAGGCACGGG
Source organism: Armatimonadota bacterium (assembly GCA_025354405.1). Classification (GTDB taxonomy): domain Bacteria; phylum Armatimonadota; class Armatimonadia; order Armatimonadales; family Capsulimonadaceae; genus JANXMY01. The sequence goes on along the minus strand of JANXMY010000169.1, from coordinate 1,837 downwards.
CGCTGCTGGGGCGTATTGTTCCAGGACTTCCGGCAGGTGACCAGTGGAAACAGTCGATAGATCAGCCGCAGACTGTCCCACACGGCGCGTGAATTGGTGAATGGCCCAAAGTATTTATTGCCGTCCTGCTTGATACGCCGGGTGACAAGAAGCCGGGGGAAGGGCTCGCTCAGCGTCAGCATCAGGTAGGGATAATGCTTGTCGTCACGCAGGCGGACATTGTAATGCGGCCGATGCTGTTTAATCAGGTTGCATTCCAGCACCAAGGCTTCCAGCTCATTGTCCACGACCACGATATCCACATCGGTAATCCGTGAAACAAGCTTGCGGGTCTTCGCCGAATGGTTCGCACCCTTCTGAAAGTAGGATCGGACACGGTTGCGAAGATTAATCGCCTTGCCAACATAAATAATCTCCCCGAGAGCATCTTTGTAAAGATAACAGCCGGGAGACTGAGGAAGTGACTTAAGTTTTTCTTCGAGCGTGGGTAGTACTGCCATAATAGGTGATTATACCCAAAAGCGGACAGGTGTTCGTACGAGGTTTAGCGATTACCGCCGTGTCGAAGGTTCTTAACGGGAAAGACTACCCTGATCCCTGGAAGCAGCACAATGTTAAAGTGTTTGTATCAACAAAGATGTTCGCGCAGCGGCCCAACGCCCCTCAAGCTCGCCCGCGATACCTGGCTGTACTGCCGCATGCCCGCAGAGCACAACTGGCAGTGGCGTCGGGTGCAGCGCATTGTTGGGCCGCTGGAAGGTAAGAGCTAGGAATATGGATATATGCACTTCAAGAGTATGTAGTCAATTGTAAAACGCTGGGCCGCCTATTTCTTCTGTGTTCTTTGATAAGCGACGCATCTCATCAAGTAGTCCATTGGGCCATCCAAATCCTCCTAACGATTGGTCTTTACTTAAACTGTCACGACATATAAAAATAGCTTGACGCAATTCATTTGCTAATTTCAATAAATCCAGACCAAGATAACTTTTGCCATGCGTTTTGTTGTAAACCTCACTAATGAGTATTATACTTGTAGCGTAAATGCCAGCATTGGATTGACACAATACAATTGTTAATTCCTCAATCGCCTTCTTCATATCATAGCTTGGATGTTGGTTAGCATATTCGCATATTCCAAAGTCGTAAATATCGCCTAAATCTGTTGCTCCGGGGGCAGGACTCCATTTATTGCGATAAATGTACGGCTCATTACCCAGTACAAGACTTGGGAGTTCATTTTCTGCAATTGCTCTCCGAGTCAATTCATAAGGCTCGTTCATAGTTGGGCCTCAGTTTATCGGATAAATATTAAATTGTGAAGATGGAATGGGATCAATAACAACTTCTGGAACACCCCCACTTGTTTTTCCACCTGGCACAAAGCTTTCATTTGCCCCACTCAAATTAGAGGTAGGGGTACGCGGATTTAAACTTATTGGGTCTTGTATATCTACTCGATACAATTTATCACCGGGTTTGAAATCAATCCCCAATTTTTCCCCCAAAGCTACCGGGTCTGCTCCCGTCTCAGCAATCGCTTCGTCCATCCGTACAGAAGAAATGACAAATTGACCGTCTAGTCTTCCTATAACAGATTTACCTTTCAAATATTTGGCATACTTGGCTTCATTAACCAAAAAAGAAGCCCCATTTTCTAACTCAACGGAAAAAGTTCGCGTCGCTAAAGCAGACCCTGGAGTGAACCCCTGAGATGAGACAAAAAGTTAAGGTGTGATGGTCTGGTTCTTGTCTCGGTTCATTTTGTTTGCCTTGTCGTAGGCTTGCTCGAACTCTGCGGGTGGTAAATACCCCAAGCTCGAATGCAGCCGTTTCT
>JANXMY010000126.1 GCA_025354405.1 Armatimonadota bacterium | reverse complement strand
CCCCGCAGCAAGCTGCGACCCTCCCGGAACGGGAGGGTTTGCGGGAGGGCGGCCGCAGGGTTTTATCTTCTTGATAAGGCACCCAAACAATAGGCAGAACTTCATTCCCACCACAGGCTCACCCTCCCGTTCCGGGAGGGTCGCAGCTTGCTGCGGGGTGGGTTCCAAATGGTCGCAGCTTGCTGCGGGGTGGGTTCTGAAAGCCTCAAGTAACATCAGCTTTGTAAGTATCTCTTACGCCCATCTCAGCAGTTCCGAAGACGCGAACGAATTGACCGACTCCCCGGTAGCGATCGCTCCTTCAATATATTCTCTGTGTTCCATTTTCCTCTCGCAGTTCCCCAATAGGGCACTGGTAGCCTCTGAAATTAGTTATGCCTAAAGAACCTCACTCAGAGGCCAATTCAAATACCCGGGCTTCGGCGCAAAGCTTCTGGGCAGTACAAATTGCTGATTCTTGAATGCCGCCAACGAAGTTCTGACAAAATACACCTTTGCCAAAAACGCAAACAAAATCGAGCAGGCTCCCCGTCCCTACTCCGTCCAAACCGCCTGTGGGTTCCCCAGCAGATGCCGTAAGTAATTCACCATGCTCTCATCCGGGGCGACGGTCAGGTTGGGCTGAACGCGGTGGGTGTGCTGGCCCTCAGTGACGTGGAGCAGGAGGCGGCTGCCGCCGGCGGTGCGGTGTTCGACGAGCTTGCGCTGCAGGGGGCGCATTTTGTCGGCCATGCTTTCGTCGATTCGGATATTCAGGCAGGAGAAGGTGGGCCGGGCCTCGCGGACGATATTCGCGCCGTTACCGAGCAGCTTCTCCGCCGTGGCGACGGGAAGGATCTGGTCGGCGGAGATCTCAACACTGGCGACGGAGCCGGTGTCGTCCTCGCCGCCCCCACCGCCTTTGTTGATCCGATCGCGGTGAGAGGTCCGCCCTTTGACCAGCACCACACTGTCCTTCTGGGGCACTTCGGAGAGAGTCGCGGCGGAGCGGGGGAAGACGCTGACACTGATGGTGCCGGTCTTGTCTTCCAGAGTCAGGAAGTACATCAGCTCGTTTTTTGTCTTCGTGTAGTAGCTGCGCACATTGGTCAGCACCCCCGCCAGGGTGATATCCTCTTTGTCGCCCAGGCTCCGGCACTCCTCGATGGTATGCGTCACGTGCGCTTTGACCGCGCCGGTGTACTGGTCCAGCGGGTGATCGCTGAGGTAGAGGCCCAGCAGCTCTTTCTCCATGGCCGTGATCTCATTGGGCCGCAGCGGCTCGGCATCCGGCAGGGGCGGGGCGACGTGGGCCGTACTTTCGGCGTCCCCGTCGTCGCCGAACATGGAGACCTGGCCCGACTTGCGGTCGCGGGCGATCGAGGCCGCACTGTTCATCGCCCCGTCGAGGCCGGCCAGGAGGCGGGCGCGGTTTGCTTCGAGCGTGGACATCGCCCCGGCCTTGATCAGCGTCTCAATCGCGCCTTTGGACGTTAGCCCGAACTCATGGACACGGGCGCAGAAGTCGTGCAGCGACGCAAACAGGCCGTCTTTTTTGCGGGCAGCCAGCACGGCTTCGATGGGAGCTTTGCCGATACTTTTGATCGCCAGCAGGCCGAAGCGGATGGCCGCTTTCTCGCCCGTAAATTCGGCGTCACTGAAGTTGATATCCGGTGGCAGGATCTCGATCTTCTGGCTGTATTCTTCTAAATAGGTCCGCTTGGCGTCCTCGATAAAGTTCACCAGCTTGTCCGTGTCGTCCGCCTGCGTCGCCATCAGGGCCGCGAAGTAGTCCACGGGATAGTTGGCTTTGAGGTACGCCGTCTGATAGGCCAGCAGGGCGTAGCAGAACGCATGGGCCTTATTGAACGCATACCCGGCAAACGGCTCAATCAGGTCGAAAAGGTCGGCGGCGGTCTTTTCATCGACAATCCCCTTCTTCTCCGCTCCGGCCATAAAGTTCTCGCGCTGCTGGACCATCTCTTTGAGGGTCTTTTTTCCCATCGCTTTACGCAGAATATCCGCCTGCCCGAGGCTGAAGCCCGCGATCGCCTGGACGATCCGCAGCACCTGATCCTGATAGACGATAATGCCGTAGGTCTCTTTGAGAATCGGCTCCAGCGCGGGGTGCGGGTAGGCGATCTTTTCCATGCCCAGCTTGCAGCGGATATAGGTCGGAATCTGTGCCATCGGGCCCGGACGATACAGGGCCACCATCGCCGCAACTTCTGCGACCGTGTTGGGCCGCAGCTCGGCGATATAGCGGCGCATCTGGCCGCCTTCCAGCTGGAAGACGCCGGAGCATTCGCCGCGCCCGAGCAGGTCGTAGGTCTTCTTATCGTCGAGAGGCAGCTTCAGGACATCGATCTGGATTCCGGTGCTCTTTTTGACGTTTCGGACGGCTTTCGCCAAAATTGTCAGGTTAGCGAGGCCCAGAAAGTCCATCTTGATCAGACCAATTTTTTCCAGCACACTGGCGGGATAGCCCGTCACCAGGCCCAGGCCGTCGTCGGCCCGCTGCACGGGGATATTCTCGACCAGCGGCGTGGCCGAGATCACCACTCCTGCCGCATGGACGCTGTCGTGGCGGGTCAGACCTTCCAAGCGCAGGGCGGTCTCGATCAGCTCTCTGGCGAGCGGATTTCCGTTGACGGCTGCCTTGAATTCCGGGTTGACTTCGAGGGCTTTGTTGATCTTCATGCCGACGGGGACGGTCGGGATCATCTTGCAGAGCTTGTCGATCTCGGCCATCGGCATCTTGTTCATCGCCCGGCCGCAGTCGCGGATGGCGGCGCGGGCAGCCAGCGTTCCGAAGGTCACGATCTGCGCGACATGGTCTCGTCCGTACTTCTTGACGACGTAATCAATGACATCCTGCCGCCGATGGTCCTCGAAGTCCATGTCGATATCTGGCATGGAGAGGCGTTCCGGGTTCAGGAACCGCTCGAATGTCAGGCCATACTCCAGCGGGTCTACATCCGTGATCCCCACGCAGTAAGATGCCATCGAACCGGCAGCCGAGCCGCGTACGCCGAAAAAAATCCCCTCGCGCCGGGCGAAATTCGCGAAGTCCCGGACAATCAAAAAGTACTGACCGAAGCCGGTTTTTTCGATAACGTCCAGCTCAAAGCGCAGCCGCTCTTCGTGCTCCTCGGTGATGTGCGAGTAGCGCGTCTTCATGCCCTCAAACGAGAGCTTGGCGAGGTACGACTGGGCGTTCATGTCCGCGGGCGTATCGCCCGGCGACGGCATCGCGAGCCGCCCAAATTCCAGATTCAGGTCGCAGCGCGACGCGATCTCGGCGGTCCGTGCCAGGGCATCGGCCTGGCCGGGAAACCGCTCGGCCATCTCCGACGCCGACTTCAGGAAAAAGTCCTTCGAGCCGTAATTCATCTTCTTCGGATCGTCCATCGTCGTGCTGGTTTGAACGCACAGCAGCACCTGATGCGGGTCGGCGTCGCTGCTATTGAGGTAATGGACATCGTTCGTGGCGACCAGGGGGATTTTGAGCTTGGCGGACATTCGAATCAGCTGCTCGTTGACCGGCTGCTGCTTCTCCAGCAGGTGATCCTGAAGCTCAAGATAGTAGCGGTCGCCAAAGATCTCCCGAAACTCGCAGGCCGCATGCTCCGCCGCCGCCATGTCATTGTTCATCAGATGGTGCGGCACTTCCGCGCCAAGGCATGCCGAGAGGCAGATCAGACCCTCGTTGTGCGCCTGCAGCAGCTCCCGGTCGATGCGCGGCTTGTAGTACATGCCTTCCAGGGATGCAATCGAAGTCAGCTTCAGCAGGTTTTTATAGCCGATCTCGTTCTGCGCCAGCAGGACCAGATGCCGGGCGTCATCGAGCTTCTTGTTTTCCTTCTGGTGCCGGGAGCGTGTCGCGACGTACATTTCGTTGCCAACCAGCGGTTTGATGCCCGCTTTTTTGCATTTCAGATAGAACTCCATCGAGCCGTACATCACGCCATGATCGGTGAGGCCAATCGCCGGCATTTCCAGATCTACTGCCTTTTGGACCAGATCGTCGATACGGCAGGCACCATCCAGCAGGCTGTATTCGGAATGCAGATGAAGATGAACGAAATTGGAGGGCGTAATGCTGGTCATAAAAGTCTTTCTTGATACTTGCTGGCAAACGACTCTATTTGCTGATTGCTACTAGATGTTGATAGCGGCGTTCACGGGAATCTATATATGGGGGAAAACTCTCTCTATTTTAGCAGAAGTTAGGCGATTTGGCAAGGGTAGGTAAGGCAGGTGAGAAAGGTGGACAAGGCGGCAGGGAAAGGAATAGTAGCTTTGCCAGCCACAGAAGAAGAGACCTACCTGCTCCGTAGAAGAAGAGACCTACCTGCTCCGTAGAAGAAGAGACCTACCTGCTGCTCCGCAGCGTCCTTCCTCAAGGAAGGATTCGGAGGATGAGACTTCGGGGTGCGACGATTCGAGCGATTTTGTACGTCCGACGCTCG
>JANXMY010000092.1 GCA_025354405.1 Armatimonadota bacterium | reverse complement strand
GTCCGAAGGACGCCCTACCTAGCGAGTGGTTTTCAACCACTCGTCTAGCCTATTGCGAGAAAAGCAAGCGAGTGACTGAAAGTCACTCGCTAGGTGAGGCACCCTCCGGGTGTGAAGAAAGCAGGCCGATTGCCCGCTCTGTCTCCGAGTCCGAATCCGAATCTGACGTCCGAAGGACGCCTTACCTAGCGAGTGGTTTTCAACCACTCGCCTTGCCCGTCGCCCCGAAAATCTCACGCACGAAAATCTCTTAAACTATGACAAATACAAACACACATCCAAACGAGACTGTTGATCCGAGCCTCGTTCCCAAAAAGCGCCTCTTCACGGGAGCTTCGCTGCCGGTGGTCGGCCTGGGAACGTTCGGCTCCGATAATTACACGCCTGCTCAGGTCGCCGAAGCAGTGATCGGGGCTGCGGAGGTCGGCTACCGGCATTTCGACTGCGCCAGTGTCTACGGCAATGAGGACGTTGTCGGATCATCTCTGCAAACGATCCTGCAGCGGGGCATTCCGCGCGAGGAGCTTTGGATCACGTCCAAAGTCTGGAACGATCGGCACGACGACGTACTCGCCTCCTGCCGCCAGTCGCTTGCCGATCTCCAATTGGATTACTTGGATCTCTACCTTGTTCATTGGCCCTTCCCAAACTCCCACGGCAAAGGTGTGGACGTCCACTCGCGTGACCCGCACGCGAAGCCCTATATTCACGCCGACTTTCTGCATACCTGGCGTCAGATGGAGGAGCTGGTTCGGCTGGGACTGGTCCGGCACATCGGCACCTCCAATATGACGGTTCCCAAGCTGAAGCTTCTGCTTGAGGACGTGCAAATACAGCCTGCCGCGAATGAAATGGAGCTGCATCCGCATTTTCAGCAGCCGGAACTATTCGAATTCGTGCGGACCCACGGCATTGTGCCGATCGGCTACAGCCCTCTGGGGTCGCCCAGCCGCCCGTCGCGTGACCGCACGCCGGGCGACACGGTGGATATCGAAGATCCGGTGATTTTGCAGATTGCTGATCGGCTCGGGCTGCATCCCGCCACCGTCTGCATCAAATGGGCTGTCCAGCGTGGGCAGGTACCAATTCCGTTCTCCGTCAAGCGTCCGCAGTACCTGTCGACGCTGCAGGCCGTGGTCGGAGTGCCGCTGACGGAGGAAGACATGGCGCAGATATCCAATATAGATCGAAATAATCGGCTGATCAAAGGTCAGGTCTTTCTCTGGAAAGAGGATCAGTCCTGGGAAGACCTGTGGGATGTGAACGGAGAAATTGCGTTATGACGGAGAGTTTAGTGACTGAAAAAACCATGACCGGGGTCGTGCTGCCCGGCAACAGCACGGTGGCGTTCCGGGAGCAGCCTGTTCCTATTCCCGGTCACGGACAGGTGCTGGTGCGGATGAAAGCAAGCTCCATCTGCGGCAGCGACATTCGCGCCATCTATCGGGAGCATCTCGGTGTTGGCGACGAAGCCTACCGGGGCGTGATCGCCGGACATGAGCCGTGCGGCCAGATTGCGGCTGTCGGCCCTGGCTGCAAGCGCTTCGTGGCCGGGGACCGAGTCGTGCTCTATCATATCAGCGGCTGCGGCGTTTGCGAGGATTGTTCGGGCGGCTACATGATCAGCTGCCACAGTTCCCACCGGGCCGCCTACGGCTGGCAGCGCGACGGTGGTCATGCTCAGTACCTGCTGGCAGAGGAAAATACCTGTATCGCTCTCCCGGACAATCTTACCTATGTGGACGGTGCCCTGGTCGCCTGCGGCTTCGGGACAGCGTGGGAAGCCCTGACGCGGATCAAAGTCGACGGCCGGGACCGCCTGCTGATCACTGGCCTCGGGCCGGTCGGTCTGGCCGCGGCCATGCTGGGCAAAGCGCTGGGAGCAGCTCAGGTGATTGGGGTCGACACAAGCCAGGACCGGATCGATCTGGCGAAGAGTCTGGGCCTGGTCGATGAAGCGTTCCTGAGCGATGCGGACGCTCTCGGCAAGATCAAGGCGCTCACCGGCGGCAAGGGGTGCGAGGCAAGCATCGACTGCTCCGGGGCAAATCCCGCGCGGAAGCTGGCCCTGGCTGGGACTCGCCAGTGGGGCCGCTGCGTCTTTGTCGGAGAGGGCGGTACAATCGATTTCGATGTTTCCCCGTTCTTGATTCACCCCCAAATCACTCTCTTTGGCTCCTGGGTAACCTCTCTGCCGCACATGGAAGAGCTGGTCGAGCGTCTTTCCCGCTGGGACCTGCACCCGGAGAAGACGGTCACGCACCGCTTCTCCCTCGATCAAGCCGCCGAGGCCTACGATGTGGCGGACAAGGGGCAAAGCGGCAAAGTGGTGATCGTTTCAGAGTAATTGACTTCTGTTACGCAGGGCTTTCCGGGTCATACCCTCAACCAGGCACTGACTCGGAAAGTCCCCGGCGTAACTTCAGTAAAAACAGCGCTCCCATTGTATCCGCAGATTCTGTGCTATAATACACTGATGACTTATTTGGCAGACGCCACACGTTTCCCCCTCTTCAGGAGCACTGCAAATCAATGATGGACCTGTTCCGGCGATTGTCGGGCCGATTTTCGCGCGACATGGGCATAGATCTCGGCACGACCAACACGCTGGTGCATGTGCAGGGGCGAGGCATTTTGCTGCGTGAGCCGAGCGTCGTGGCAGTCAACAAGCTCACCAACCAGGTGATACAAGTGGGTGAGGAAGCCAAGCGCATGCTGGGGCGTACTCCTGGAACGATTGTCGCGATCCGTCCGCTCAAAGACGGCGTGATCGCTGACTTTGACCACACGGAGCGGATGCTGCGCTATTTTATTGAGAAAGTGCATCGCCGCAAGGGTTTCTTTCACCCGGTGGTGGTGGTCGGCATCCCCTCCGGCATCACGGAAGTGGAGCGGCGGGCGGTGATCGAAGCGACGAAAAAGGCCGGGGCGCGAGAAGCCTATCTGATCGAGGAGCCGATGGCGGCGGCGATCGGGGCGGGCCTGCCGGTTTCGGAGCCCATCGGCTCGATGATTGTTGATATTGGCGGCGGGACCTCGGAAGTCGCAGTGATCTCGCTGGAGGCCATGGCGGCCTCGAAATCGATCCGCGTGGCGGGCGATGAGATCGACGAGGCGATTATCGCCTATGTTCGGCATACGTTTAACCTGTTTATCGGTGACCGGACGGCGGAAGAGTGCAAAATTACGATCGGGTCGGCGTTTCCTCTCGAGTATGAGACCTCGATGGAGATACGCGGGCGCGATTTGCTGACCGGCTTGCCTTGCTCGAGGATCATCACGTCGGAACAGGTGCGCGAAGCGATTTCTGACCCGATCTATCAAATTGTGCAGGCGGTGAAAGAGACGCTGGAAGAGACGCCCCCCGAGCTGTCTGCGGACATCATGGACAGCGGCATCGTCCTGGCCGGCGGCGGAGCGCTTTTGCGCGGGCTGGACCGATTGATCGCGCAGGAGACGGGGATGCCGGTGCATATCGCGCCCGACCCGCTTTCCTGTGTTGTGCTGGGGACGGGCAAGTTCCTCGACGAAGCGCAGCGCAATGGCGCTCTGCGGAATGTCCTGCTGACGGAAGCGCGCCTGGGGCACTATTCTCTCTTGGGAAGGTAACACGTGCGACTCGAGCGCGACAACCGGCGCGGCGGATCCCTGCTGCTGGCCCTGGTGCTGTGCAGCCTGCTGACTGCCCTGCATGCCCGTGCCGGACGAATGGGCCGCACTGATCCCTTTTCGGGCCTGCTGCGTGACTGCGGGCTGGCTCCCGCACAGGTCGCGGCGGCTCATCTGGGCGAGTGGTGGCACGGACAAATCGGCCCCCTCCTTGCCGGGCCCGGGCTGGCCCGCCGGAATGCGGAACTTCAGGTGCAGGTGCTGGCCCTGACGGCTCAGAATAAAGAGCTTTTCTCCCAAAAAGCGGAAAATATCCGTCTGCGGGGGCTGCTCAGTTTCGAACAGCGGTCTCCCCGGAGCCTGCTGGCGGCCCAAGTGATCGCCCTCAAACCCTCCACTCTCTCGGATACGCTGACCCTCAACCGGGGGAGCGCATCGGGAATCCATCCCCACTCCATCGTGCTGGCTCCAAACGGCGCCCTGGTAGGCCAGGTGCTGGACGTTTCTTCTGGCTCCTGCGATGTGCTGCTGCTGACGGACGCTCTCAGCAGTGTGGGAGCACTCGTGCATAACCATGCGCCGCGCGGTCCCTTTGGTCTCTGCCAGGGAGACGGAGCGGGGCACTTAAAGGTTATCTATCTGGCAAGCGATGCGCGCCTGCTTCCCGGAGATGCCGTCACGACCTCAGGGCTGGGGGGAGTTTTTCCAAAAGATATCCCGATTGGGGCAGTCGATACGAGTGCGCTTGATAAAGCTCGCTCCCTGCAAACTGCGATCCTGCGTCCCTCGGCGGACTTCAATCATCTGGAAGAAGTCTTCGTGCTTCAAGATGCTGCGCCAGCGGGGGGCTAAGCCTCCATGAATCCCGTGCGTCATTTTCTGGTCGTCGCCCTGCTGATCTGGCTGGCCGCCGTGGGGCAGGGGCGATTAGCCCATGCGATGAGTATCGGGGGAGCCCAGCCCGATCTCCCTCTGGTGGTTCTCACCTGCGGCGCGGTTCTGGTGGGCCAGGCGAGTGGTATCTGGCTGGGCTTCTGGGCGGGTCTGCTCTCCGCGATTTCATTTCCGCCGGCCTACGGAAGCCTGTTTTTCAGCCGCATCGCCGCGGGAGCTTTTTCCGGTTTCCTCGGCCGCTCCCTGACCCGCGACAACCTCCTCGTCCCGCTGCTCGTGACCTTCGTTTCCACGCTGCTGGCGGAGCTGCTGACGGCGCTGCTGGCCCCTGGTTACGCCGTGCACCACCTGCGCCACTGGAGTTTCCTGCTGGTCGGTAAGCTGCTTTACAATTCCCTGCTCGCCATCCCCACTGCTCTTCTGCTGCGCTGGCTGCGCGTGGGTGTCATTGCGGAAAGTCCCTTTGGAAATACATGAATTGCATTCCGCCTGGGCGGACTGAGAAAGAAACTATCTCCTATGCCGGAAGAAATGAACCCGTATCAAATCGCCCTGCGTCAGCTCGATCATGTCGCGGGGATACTCAAGCTCGACGATGGCATCCACGCGATTTTGCAGAAGCCCAAGCGGGAGCTGACCGTCAACTTCCCGGTGCAGATCGAAGGCAGCGGAACCCGGATGTTCACCGGCTACCGTGTCCAGCACAACACCAGCCGTGGACCGGCCAAAGGCGGCCTGCGCTTCCATCCGGAGACCAATTTGGATGAAGTCCGCGCCCTCGCCATGTGGATGACCTGGAAATGCGCCATCGTCAACATCCCCTTCGGCGGGGCCAAGGGCGGGGTCGTCTGCGACCCGAAATCGCTGACGTTGGCCGAGCTGGAAGACCTGACCCGCCGCTATACCACCGAAATTAGCATTATTATCGGCCCAGACAGCGATATTCCCGCGCCCGATGTCGGCACGAACGGCCAAATCATGGCCTGGCTGATGGATACCTACTCCATGCACGCCGGGCACACCGTGCCTGCGGTCGTGACGGGCAAGCCCGTTTCCATCGGCGGTTCGGAAGGCCGGGTTGATGCCACCGGCCTGGGCGTGGTACTGATGACGGAAGAAGCGTTCAAAAAGCGAAATTGGGCCATGGAATCTGCGACAATCGCGATCCAGGGCTTCGGCAATGTCGGCAGTGCGGCCGCCCGGATCTTCCACAAACGCGGCGCAAAAGTCATCGCCGTCTCCGACGTGTCGGGCGGCGTCACCAGCTCGCGCGGCCTGGACATCCCAGCCCTAGTCCTGCATGTGAAGCAGACCGGCTCCGTGGTCGGCTTCCCCGGCACGGAACCGGTGTCCAATGAGGAGATTTTGGCCCTCGAATGCGACGTTCTGGTCCCCGCCGCCTTGCAGGGTCAGATCACCGGAGCGAATGCCGGGGAGGTCCGGGCGCGGATGGTGGTGGAGGGAGCAAACGGCCCGACGACCCCCGACGCCGACGCGATTTTAGGCAGCCGGGGAATCCTGCTGATTCCCGACGTGCTCGCCAATGCCGGCGGCGTCACCGTCTCCTATTTCGAGTGGGTGCAGGATATTCAGTCGTTTTTCTGGAGCGAGTCGCAGGTCAATTCCCGCCTCGCCCGGATCCTGCGCCGCGCCTTCGCCGAAGTCTGGGCCGCCTCGGAAACCCACCGGGTCGACCTGCGAACGGCGGCCTACCTGGTGGGGGTCGCCCGGGTCGCCGAGGCGACGCTGACGCGGGGGATTTATCCGTAGAGAAGTGAGCGGGTTGGGGTGATGCAGGGATTTCGGAACCCACCCCGCAACAAGTTGCGACCCTGCCCGAAACGGGAGGGTAGGCAGGAAGGGGACAAGGGGTTCAGCTATAGGACGGAAAGCTCTTTCAGAGGGCACTATTACATAGACAAAACTCAACAATTCTTTTCCCGCTCACCCTCCCGTTTCGGGAGGGTCGCAGCTTGCTGCGGGGTGGGTTCCGAAAGCCCCACCGTTCAGTGCTGATAGTAGCGTGTCGCAAAGTCATCGGGTACAATATTGTAGAAGCCCCAAAGATCATGATTAGTCACAATCAAATTTTGTACGACGGGACAGGTGTCGCCAAAGTCCTTCGTGCCATGCAGGCGAACGGTTCCCCTCTGCCACGCTTTGACACCGATGATGACCGTACCTATTTTACGACTTTCCTGCCGATCCATGCCTTGGCGATAAGCTCGGCCTCACAGGCAAGGGACCAAGTAACCCCCCAAGTAACCCCCCAAGTAACCCTCCAAGTACAGGGGATAATGGAGAGCGAAAGGGTACAAGTTGTCTTGTCGTTTTGTATTAGTCCGCACGGTCGCGCTGAGATCCAAGAGGAAATAAACTTGAAGGATGTGCGTAATTTGAGAGAGCGGTATCTTGTACCGTTAGTAGCAGCCGGTCTGCTGGCGATGACTGACCCGGAACATCCCACCTCCCCAATGCAGAAATATGTGACGACGCCGCTCGGGATCGCGGCTTTGCGGCAGTTAGAAAAGAGCGAAGTATGAAAGCCCTGCTTGCCAGCCCGCGCGGCTTCTGTGCCGGAGTGGACCGGGCAATCGATGTCGTCGAGGAAGCCCTGCAGGTCTTCGGGGCGCCGGTCTACGTCCGCCACGAGATCGTGCACAACGAGCATGTGGTCGAGCGTCTGCGCCGCCGCGGGGCGATCTTTACGGATGACTTGACTGAAGTTCCGGAAGGCAGCGTGCTGATCTTCTCCGCCCATGGTGTTGCTCCGGTGGTTCGCGAAGAAGCGAAAGCCCGGCACCTGCGGGTCATCGACGCCACCTGCCCCTTGGTCACCAAAATCCACCTTGAAGTGCATAAGTTTCTGAAGCGCGGCTACGGCATCTTCTACATCGGACACAAAGGCCATGTCGAGACGGAAGGGACACTCGGGGAAGCCCCGGGGCGGCTGCATCTGGTCTGCGAAGTGGGGGAAGTCGCACTGCTGCCGGAGCTGACCGACGAGAAGCTCATCTACCTCACCCAGACGACGCTGTCGATTGATGAGACCCAGGAGATCGTCGACGCCCTGCGCCTGCGGTTCCCTCGCCTGGAAGATCCCCCGACCGGCGATATCTGCTATGCGACCCAGAACCGACAGGATGCTATCAAAGTGATCGCTCCGCGCAGCGATGTCGTGCTCGTGATCGGTTCGCAGACCTCTTCCAACACGAAATCACTGCGGGAGGTCGCCGAGACCCTGGGAACACGGGCCTATCTCATCGGGGGGCGTGAAGACATCACCGATGCTATGCTGGAAGGGGCTCAGACGATTGGGGTCACCAGTGGAGCCAGTGCCCCGGAGGACCGGGTGCAGGGAGTCTTAGAGGAGCTGAAAGCGCGGGGTGTGGCGCAGGTCGAAGAGATCACCGTGCGCGAGGAAAATATGACGTTCATGCCGCCTCGCGAGATGAAGCTCCTGCGAATGGCGCACGAGGCGGAAAATTATGCTGCTTGAAAACAAAATCGCCCTCGTCACCGGTGCGGGACGCGGCATCGGCACGACCATTGCCCGACGCTTCGCTGCCGAAGGGGCGAAGGTAATCGTCCACTACCGCAGCAGCCGGGAACCGGCGGAGCATCTGGCGGCGGAGATCGGCGGCCTGGCCCTCGGAGCTGACCTCGCCGATCCAGCGGCGACAGACGCGATGGTCGCGGAGGCTTTGGCCCACTACGGGCGTATCGATATTCTGGTCAACAACGCCGCATCGTTCGCTGCCGATCTCACGTTCGAGAATGCGTCCTGGGACGACTTCAAGGCAGAGTTCGACGGCGTGGTCGGCGCGACCGTGAACCCGACCCGTGCCGTGCTGCCGTCCATGAAGGCGTTGGGAGGGGGCAAAATTATCAACTTCGTGGCAACCCTGCTCCAGCGGCCCGCCGCCGAGTATGTGGTGCATACGACGGCCAAAAGTGCCTTGGTCGGCCTCACCCGCACCCTCGCCCGCGACCTCGGTCCGCACGGCATCACGGTCAACATGGTCTCCCCCGGTATGACCCTGACCGACTACTCCCAGAGTCTCCCCGAGACCGTCAAGACCCGAGTCGCCGGTTTGACCCCCCTGCGCCGCCTCGCAACCGCCGATGATGTGGCAGGCGTCGTACTGTTTTACGCCTCCCCGCTGGCCGATTTCGTCACGGGTGCAAATATTGCCCCGGATGGGGGACTGGCGGTGGGGTGAGGCATAAAGAGAGTCAGAGGGGAAGAGAGTCACGGATTGGGAGCCACGTCCAAAGAGCCACGGATTTCCAATCCGTGGCTCTTTTTTGCGTGGTTTTGCGGCCCTTTCTCAATCGTCTACGGGCCGCCTGTGACTGTGAAACGGTCTTAAAAAAACAGCCGGTAAGCGACGTCGAGTTCTTTGATCCGCTGGTTCTGCCCGTAAAAGCCTTCCGCATTGGCGGGGGTGAAGCCGTCGCCGGGGAGGGGGACGCTGGGGTCGAGGGGGAAGGCGGTCTGTCGATAATCGTGGTAAGTGACTTGAAGCCCGGCGTGATGGTTCAGCGAGTAGTCCAGTGAGGCGGATAGATCGCGCGAATTGGGCACGGCGAAGCTGTCGTTGTGGCGTTTCTTGTCACGGCCCTGCACGGCGAATGTCAGGCCGGGAGCAAGTTTTTGCGAGAGGCGCAGAAAGATTTCGCGTCCGTTCGGCCCGGTCGGCAGGCCAATCTCATTGTATTTCCCATACTGCCACTGCGTCTCTGGAATGCGCGATGTATAGGTCGTCGGATCGGCAAATGTGTACTCGGCGACAAGACTCGTCCCCGGCAGGGGGTGGAGCGCGGTGCCGATCAGATAGGCGATTTTGCGCGGCGTCCGGTAGGATTGATGGCCGGGAGACTGGATATCGTCGATCCCGAACTGCCCATAAAAACGTGTGTCGGGATTGGCGGCATAGGCCACCGTGAAGTTCATAAACGCATTGAATTTGGCATCCAGGCTGCGCAGTCCGATGATTTTGGATCCCTGGGCAATATAGAAAAATGGAAAGGGCGTTAGTCTTAGAGACTGTGTACTGGTAGACAGAAAGGAGTCCTGGAAGTCCGCCGTCAAATGGGGGCTGAATTGATATTCGATGCGCCGCCCCACGAAATATCGCCGGGTCCCGCCGTCACTAAACGTGGAAACAAACTGCGTGTAGTGATACTCCCGCCCAAGACGGGGGCCGAGGCTGAACGGAAACGCGACCTGGAGCTGATCCATCGCCGGTGGGTTGTCGGAAACCAGCACGGCTCCGCGATACCCCGGGCCCCAGCGGTTATTCATCCGGCCCAGGCTGACCTGGAGGCCGCGCCCGCCATTCAGTTCCAAATACGCTTCATTTAATGCCGAAAAGTCATGGGTGCCGATATCGTTGCTAAATACTCGCCGGTCGTCCTGCGCCCAGTTGGAGGCCGAGATAACGTAGCGCAGGTTGGAGCGCAGGCTGCCGAGTGCGGTCAGGCGGTACACTCCGAGTGCTCCGCTGCCCGGCTTTTTGTCGCCGCCCACCCCGAGACGTATCTCTGGCTGAACATAGCCGCTCACCGAGGTGCCTCTGAGCGCAGCCCCCTCGGCGGTTAGATCGGCCTGGGAAGTATCTACCTTGTCGGCAGTGAGCTCCGGCTGCAGGGCGACCAGAGCTGCGTGCAGTGCGGCGGCTGTGCCGCTGCCTTTCTGGACTTTTGCCAGCATTTCCGGGTTGTCCGACACCAGATGCTCCAGCCGCCGTGCCAGCTGTCCGCGCGAATAGAGCGGTTCCCCCAGAAAGTCTTCCGGCGTGTCGGCTGCCCCGAAAGCTTCTGCTCGCGCCAGAGTGGCAAAGGCATCCAGGAGCGTACTGCCGCGCGGCACGATATCGGTAGAGGCTGCGGTGACGCGCCCGGCAATCAAGAGCGTCAGTGCGAGCGAAATTAGATTTTTTTTCATGGTGGAGAAGCGAAAAGGCAAAATAATTCGGGGCAAATTACCTATTATTAAGTGAGGCTATTATACCAGACGGGGCAGGGCATGTCAACGAAAACCAGGCTAAAGGTCAAAGTGTGCCGACTTGCACCGCACAGATCCGCGTCACGCCCGAAGAGACTGGCGCGCTGAGCGAATTGGAGGCTGACAAAAAGGAGGCCATGTGCCATCGGGAAAGTACGATTTCGATCGGCATAGTGGTGTCCGAGATGAATCTGGAAGGAATGCCCGACGAGGTGTGGGCACAAGGGCAAAAGCAGCGCAGCGGGATGCGACCGTTTCTGGGGACAATGACATGATTATGCTGAATGGCGATGGTCTTAATTTAAAGGCAGTGGACGAGGGAAATACCGGGCAGAGTGATCCATCCAGTGATGAATGGTGACAGAAACAAGTTTGGTCTGAGCAATCCGTAGCTGAAATGCGTCAAAATCGGGTATACTACGGCGCTATGTCTCAAACACCTACGCAGGACCACCTGCGCAATATCGCGATTATCGCGCATGTCGATCACGGCAAGACCACCCTTGTGGATGGTATGCTCAAACAGGGCGGAGTCTTCCGCGCTAACCAGGCCGTCGCTGAGCGTGTCATGGATAAAATGGATCTGGAGCGCGAGCGCGGGATCACCATTGTCTCCAAGCACACGGCGATTACCTACGGCGACGTTAAGATCAACATTGTCGACACCCCCGGCCATGCCGACTTCGGCGGCGAAGTAGAGCGCGTTATGAGCCTCGTGGACGGTGTCCTCCTGCTGATCGATGCGGTAGAGGGCCCCATGCCTCAGACCCGTTTCGTGCTTTCCAAAGCCTTGCAGGCAGGGCACAAGGCCGTCGTAGTCATCAATAAGATCGACCGGCCTAACTCCCGGCTCGACTGGGTGGTGGATCAGACTTTTGACCTCTTTGTCGCCCTTGGCGCCACCGAGGAGCAGCTGGATTTCCCCATCGTCTACGCCATCGCGCTTCAGGGCACGGCGACGCTGAATCCGGAAAATGTGGGCACGGACCTGACGCCGCTCTTTGAGACCATCGTCAGTCACATCGACCCGCCGACCGGCGACCCCGCCGCTTCCCTTCAGCTTCGGGCCACGACCCTGGACTATGACGACTACAAAGGCCGTATCGCCATTGGACGGGTGAACGCCGGGACCATCAAGACGGGCCAGAGCGTCATCGTCGTCAATCGCGAGGGCGTGAACGTCCCCGGCAAGATCGCGCAGGTCTTTATCTACCAGGGCCTGAACCGAACGGAAGTCGATGGCGCCGAAGCGGGCGAGATCGTCGCAATCTCGGGCCTGCCGGATGTCAATATCGGCGAGACAATTGCCGCCCGCGAAAATCCGGTCGCGCTGCCATTGATGAAAGTCGATGAGCCGACCCTGCGCATGACTTTCGGCGTGAACACCTCACCACTAACGGGCCGCGAGGGCCAGTGGTCGACTTCCCGGAAGCTGCGTGAGCGGCTGATGAAAGAGCTTCAGACCAATGTCGCTCTGCGCGTCGAAGACACGGACTCCGCCGACCAGTTCAGTGTATCGGGCCGAGGCGAACTGCATCTGGCCGTGCTAATCGAAACGATGCGCCGCGAAGGTTACGAGCTTCAAGTCTCTCAGCCGGAGGTCATCTTCCATGAAGAGGCCGGGGTGCGTATGGAGCCGCTGGAAGAAGTCGAGATCGATGTTGCTGAGGAATACAGCGGCGTCGTAATCGAGCAGCTGGGCCGTCGCCGCGCCGAGATGCTGGACATGAACTCACCGGGCAACGGCCACGTGCATATGCGCTTTAAAGTGCCGACCCGCGGCCTGTTGGGCTTCCGCAACCAGTTCCTGACGGAGACGCGCGGTACGGGCGTCCTGAACGCTCTGTTCGCGGGCTATATCCCCTACAGCGGCGATATGACCATCGAGCGCAACGGCAGCCTGCTGGCGAGCGAATCGGGTATTACCACGACGTTTGGCCTCAGCACCGCCGAGGAGCGCGGGATACTGTTCGTGCCGCATAACATTGAAGTCTATGAGGGGATGATCGTCGGCAAGAATGCCCGCGACACCGACCTGGAAGTCAATGTCTGCCGCAAAAAGCACCTGACCTCCATGCGCGAATCCAACAAAGAGACCTTTATGCGATTGGCCCCGCCAACCGTCATGTCCCTGGACCGTGCCATTGAGTACATCGGCCCGGATGAACTGGTGGAAGTGACGCCGAAGAACATTCGGATGCGTAAGCGCGAATTGAACCCGGATATGCGCCGCCGCCAGACGAAGTCCGCGAAGTAGAGAAAAACCGCTCCGATCTCATAATCGGGGCGGTTTTCTATTCGGTTGATTCGAGTGTGATCGTACCACTGTCGAAAAACTCGAATGTTCCCATGCTGCCTCGTAAAAGTTCAACCCCAATCAGAGCGTCCCCGTCAGAAACATGTGCTGCTACCGTTCTCATCTCGTCATGCCAAACAACAATAACCTCGTGAACAGCAAATCTTACCATTTGCTAATTTGAGCACTTCCTGATCGATCTGTGGCAAATTCAAGTGTTCAGCGAGAGAGTTTGGCAGAAACAACGCGCCCATGTAGCCTGTGTCAACAATGGCATCGATTTCCACCTCATCGCCTTCCGCATTGCTGACAACTACTGTCACTCGGGCTTGACCAGGTGGCAGAAACTCGCCAAATATCATTTGGCACTTTCCTTAACTCGCCATTGCGGTCGGTCGGATTCGCTCAAGGGGCGGAGCGTCGCGCCGATAGCCGCAGCAGCCGGATAACCAACTCTCATCCCAAATAGGACAGCGTCCGGATTTTTCTCGTGAGCGCGGCGTGACATCTCAATTCGCTCTTCCCCGATCACATATTCCCCGGTGGTAATATCCACCATCAACAGCTTACCGAAATTCTGCTTTTCTACATGGCTGCGGATATTTTGCTCGTATAAAGTTTTGCCACGCTCCACGACTTCATCCGGCGTATACTGCGTTTGCGTCATCATCGTATTTTCCCTCCCACTCCGCATCATTCTACCCCGGCCAGCAAAAAACCGCCCCGGTCCTGGTGGGATCGGGGCGGCTCTGTACTGAGGCACCAGCGTGAGTCGCAACCAACTAGCGGCGGCTGACCGTGCGGGTGCGGAGGGAAGCGGTAGCCGCTGTGCCCGCAGGATCAACAATTGTTGTCCCGGCGGCGGCAGCCGGAATAGTGATGGTTTCCGTCGTCACAATCGTTTGTGCCGCGGCGGTCGCAGTCTTCGGGATGACGGTCGTATCCACAATCGTGTGCGTTCCCGGCGTCACGAAGAAGATCACGCTGCCCTGAGTGTCGGCGATGGTCGGCTGGGATACTTTCGCTGTGTCCCCGGCAGCGAAGTTGTAACCCGTCGCCGGATAGGATCCGATGCCGGCTCCCCCATCCACCGTCACGGTGTCACCAGCGGTAATTGATTGGAACACGGCATTTCCTTTGCCGTCTTTCGTACCGGTATCCATGTTTTGAAGAAGCAGGGCGACATCGGTAGCGGCAACAACCGGGATGGCAAACGTTGTGGCCGTTTGCTGCCCACCGTCATCAGCAACTGTCAGCACGACCGTATGGATGCCGGTCGTCGTGAATGGAATCGTGAACGGGAGGGGTGTCCCCTGACCGGTCTGGACCGGGGTGCCGGTGGCGTAGGTTGCATTGGCGAACGGGCCGGTCTTGAGATAATTGAAAGTCAGCGGCAAAGTCCCGAGCGTCCACTGAGGATCCGTGGAAGAGAGTGTCACCCCATTATAAGTAATGGGGAGGGTGGATTGCGCACTGGACGACACGCCATTACTGATCGCAGCACGGAAGACGACCGAGGCTCCGGGAGCGACCGCTGAGGGCAGGGCCGGTGAGGCTGCGGTGTTGGCATCAATGTAGCTGCCGGCAGTTCCGGCTGCTACCGAAACATTGAGCTTGGGGGAAGGATTAAAACTACCGATCGTGCCGGAGAAGCCGAGAGGCACTTTGCCGGTTCCATTCGGATCGACACCGCTCAGCAGGGTCGCTTTATTCGGATTTTGGAGAATGGCAAAGTCGGAGGCACTGGTCAAGTAGGCCGTTTTACCGTCGGCGGACCCGATGCCGCTTGTTTCGTAAAAGAAAGGACCACCGAGCGGGCCGCTGACATTGCCATTGGAAGCGGTGCCCTCGATACCATAAGCGGCCGGCACAGCGTCCTGATAAGTGCCAAATGAGTTTTTCGAGAATGAGCCTCCTCCGCAGCCATTCAGGAGAATTGCTGTACCGGCTGCAGCCAGCCCCGCGTAAAAGTATGATTTTTGTTGCATGTTGAAATCCTGTCGGAGTATTGAGAATAAGCGCGGATGCTCGTAAGGCATCCGCGCTGATAAAAACGGGATAGCGTCAGAATTTCTGCCGGAATCCGAAGGTCACGAAAACCGGGGTCAGGATACTACTGGGACCAAAATGTTCCTGGCCCTGCGGATACTGCGCTGTGGGTGCCGACCAGTACGGGTTCCCGGAGAGGGTGCCTGTCGCATTGGAAAGTGCCGTCTTCTTGTCGAAAATGTTATCGACATTCAGGAACAAGCTGAAATTCTCAGTTAAGTTGAAGTTGGAATTGACACCGAATTTATAGTGCCATCCTGTAAATCCCGACACCGGGTTGACAGGCGCGAGCGTGTTACCCGAAAGGATAATCGGGACCTGCGTAAAGTTCGAGTCGCCGCCGGTAATAGTATGGGTCGCGGCAAATCCCGGTCCGACGCTGCCCCCAAACGTGCCGTCATTGGTCGCCGTGCCAAAGTAGGGCAATCCGCTGCCGGCGTCCATCACGAATGTGACATCGAATAGCCGGGAGAGGCGCTTACCGACGACCACGCTGACGGTATGCCGCTGATCGGCGTCCGTCGGGAACTCGGTGTGGTTCAAGGCCCGGAGGTCACGACCGGGCAGGGTGGTTATGCCGGCGGCAGCATCATTGGCTGAGTCGGTAAAGAACGGGTTACCTGACTCGGCATTGGTAAATGTAGGGAAATAGGCGTTGGCGGAAAGAACATTCGCACGCGCTACCTGATTCGTGTAGTTGATGTAGCCGTTCCAATCCGACGGTCTCACCAGACGCTTCCGCAGGGACACTTCCACACCGCTGACATGTGATTTGCCGTCGTTACTGTAGAGGTAAGGAGTCTGAGAGCCGGCATTCAGGTCATAATTGGCGGAGTTCAGGTAAGCCAGATCATAGACATATTTGGTGTAGCCCGTGACGCCGATCAGATAGGCTCCTTGAGCAATTCCATTGTTGAGATTGACTGCTTTCTCCACGCCGAAGTCAAAGTCTTTGGCATGAGAAAGTTTGATGTGATTGAGCGGCAGAACGCTGTAATCCGATTTGGACTGCGACAGAGGATTCGGGCCGATATTTGTTCCGATGGCTCCCACATCGATCGGCGCGACACGCTGAATACGTCGGGCATCCGCTCGCTGCGAATTGATGCCGTACGACGTGCGGAATGTCAGGTCCGGGCTGGGAGAATATCCGAGGCCTAGGCGCGGGTCCGTAGATTTCGTCGTGTATCCACTGGGGTTGCTCTGGCCGATGCTGTCCAAATATTTGGAATCCTGGGCTTTATACGTCACGCTGTTAAAACGTGCCCCCAGGTCGAGCGTCAGCTTGTTGTCCAACGCGCGGATCTGGTCCGCCAAGTAGAGTGCGAAATCTTTCGGATAGGCCGCATAAATCCGGTCGGCATAGCTGGGATTGTTTTTCGGATCAAGCGGGCCGGTCTGCACGTTGACGATCTGGCGAAAATAGGAGCCTTTGTCATCCGTGTACTGAATCCCGGTTTTAAAGATGTTGGATTTGCTGAGCTGGTTGGAATAATCCAGCTGCGTTCCGGTGATGTTTGTCGCCAGAAAATTAAAGTTATTTAACACGCCTTCGGAATGTCCCGGAGTTCCCTGGTGCAGCTGGTATACACGTGCCTGTAGAAAGGAGTTGGACGAAAAATTGTGCTTGTAGGTGAAATGCTCCAGGTCATTGGTCTGGACGCTGTGGTCGTTAAAATTGGTGCCGAGGTCACGCACGGAATAATACTGCCGCCCGGTCGTCGGATCGGTCAGCAGACGGTCAGGATCGAAAAACAAAGAGTTCGACGAAGTCTGATAGTTATTGTAGTTTTCCGAGCCATGCTCGTAATACAGGGTTACCAGATCATTCGGGGAAGCATAGTAGTTTATCTTGCCTGAGCTATCCTGAGAAGAGTGCAGCTCAGACAGCTGAAAATTCCCTGGGTACCGAGTGCTGAAGTCAATGCTGGAAAAAGCATAATCCAGTTTCTTGTTCAGCAATACGCCGCCGATCTGAGTGTTCAATCCCCGATATGCCCACCCGCCATTTGGCCCGAAGGTGGACTCGAAAAAGCCGCCGACCGGTTTGTTGGGTGCGATATCACGCCCGTTGACTGTCACCGCGTTCAAGTAACCGCCTGCCGCTCCGCCGAATTCGGCACTTGCGCCGCCGGTGATGACATTGGCACTGCGGATACCGACAGTCACGAGATTGGTCGCAAACTGGTTGAAGATCGGGTCGCGAACATCAATGCCGTCCACTTCGTAATTGATCTGGTTCTGGTCGGATCCACGAAGATGGGGATACTGGCCGGAATCTTCGGTCACTCCGGGTTTGTAGTTGAGCAGGCCGGTAAACTGGTACAAGTTGTTCGGCTGAGATTTCTCCCGCTGTTCGTCGCGGGCAGTGATGGGAGTATGTGTGTCCGTGCCATTGCGGTTCGTGGGCGCGATTCTCCCCCCGGTTCCGACGCGCCCGACTTCTTTCTTTGCAAGAGAAAAGTCTAGTGTGCTGTTGACGTCCTGGGTCACAGTGACGTTTTGGTTACCCGAAACGAACGTAACGACGTTGACTTCGAGTGTATATGTACCTGGCTGAATACCGGCAAAACTATAATAGCCAGAGCTATCCGTACGGGCTGGCTGCGGAGCACCGCCGCCGGTCGGGATAAGCAGAATCTGTGCGCCCTTGATGGGCAGACCGTTCGCATCCTTGACCGTTCCCTGGACACCGCCCACCTGAGCAGCGTGGACTGATGGAGCATTGACCATTACCAGCGCCGAAGTGACGCCGAGAGAGGCCGTTGCCGCCAGAAGCTTGAAAGCAAGCTTTTTGGATGTTGCTTTGTGCATAGTCCTATTCCCCTTACTAGAATTACCGACGAAATATATCGAAAAATGCCGAACTGTAACCTGATGAAAGTGAGTAACCGGCCTCCATGGAGACACCGGGATTTAAATAGGGATACTCCTTGTGATGGATTGCCGCTTTCGGCATCGGACATGACAAGGTGAGTGTGGAAAAGGTCGGGAGCGATATGCCAGCCGGGTTCCAAAAAGAACGCAGGGCATCATTGCCGAGGGTTAGTGCATCTCTAAAATAAGAGTGTTTTAATACTTCTATATCTCTTATACTACAGTGTAACACAAAATTCCTGCTTATACGCAAAAGGATGATAAATAATCGCAACAATTTTCACGTATCCTGCTGCCTACTCTGACATGTGGCAGTGATGAGAGGCAGCAGGACGGAATTTAGACATTGACTGGGTAAGTAAATGTCTCGTGAGCATCGCGCGGGATGTGATCTTGGATCGCGGGGACGCACCGTTTCTGTTTCACAGCATCGAGCACACGGTTGTCCAGTTCTGAATTGCCGCAGCTTGTTTTGACACGGGCACCGCGCACGTGGCCGGCCTCATCAATTGTGTAGCTGATAACAACTTTGTTGTTTGAAATGCTTTCGGCGGTAACGCCGTCGAGTGAAACATCCACATCACTGACGCCCTCCGCTTCCTGCGTGTCGATTGGCACCCAGTTGTCCGGGTGACGCACGACGATCGGCTTGGGCTTCTCGACGGCCGGTGCGGGCTTCTCGACGATTGGCGCAGGCTTCTCCGCAGGAGCCGGAGCGGGCGCCGGCGTATCGGGCACGACTGGAGCGGGCGGGGCCGGCGGTGTCGGCGTAAAGGTCGGAACGAATGGCCGGGTCGGGCGCGGGTTGTCCGGGACGGACGGCAGCACGATCTGGTTCGGCGTGGAGCGGGTGGTCCGCGCGACCTGGATGGTCTGCTTCGGCGGCTGCGGCCGCGGCGGGGTGGGCCGCGGAATATGCAGCTGCGGTGGCGGCTTGATGCGCGGCTGCTGCTTGGGCGGCGGCGGCGGGGGAAGCGGCTTGGGCGGTTTAGGCTTGGGCTTCTGCGGGATAGGGTGGAAGACCTTGATCTTCGTCTCTCGGGCGGCCGTGATATTGTTTGCACTGCCGAAAATATCGCTGTGAGCGACCCAGGTGATCCAGCCGATGTTGATAAAAACTGAGGCCAGGAAAGCGTAGCCCAGAATCCGGTTGGACAGTGACTTGCGCTGCGGCGCGAACTCGGACGGCTGCTGTTCGGACGGCTGCTGTTCGGGAGATTCGGGCAGCGGAGCGGGAGCTGGGGATGGGACTTGCGTCGGTTCGTTCATAGTGGGCTACGGTTTGACCGCCTCCCCACTGGTGTTGACCGGCTCAGTCGCGATCATCACGCCGACGGGATCGTCCGGGTGGCCGGGAATCTTGACGCTGTTGACCGCGTCCATCACATCAATGATGTTCTGGGTTGGGCGCGTTTTGTCGACATTGACGATAAAGACGGTATCGGGCTTGGTGTCGAGACGGGCCTGCATCTCCGGCTGGAGCTGGGCTGGGTCGACTTTGGTCGTGTTGAGGAAGAACGAACCCGCCTGGTCCACCGTCACCACGACTTGCGGCGGCGGCTTCTGATCCGGGTTAGAGCTGTCTTTCGGCAGACTGACATCCATACCGTTCATCTTAACCATGGACAGGCTGGTAAACATGAAGAAGACAAGCAGAAAGAAGATCGTATCGATCATCGGGATGATCTCGATCCGAGCTTTCTTCATCGGCGGCTGTTTGATATGAACCCATTTTTTCATAAGACTTACTTGATACACCGACAACAGTGCTCAGCGAGCAGCGGTTTTTGGGGGGGTCGTGGCAATCATCAGCGACTCCGGATTGGCTTGCTTTGCGATATTCAGCGCATATTCGAACTGCTCGACATTCTGCGTGCGGTCGCAGTTGATGACGACGACGACATGCGGGTTGTCGGCCACTTTCTCCTGCAGCAGAGGCAGCACCTGGGTGTAGGAAAGCGGCTCGCTGCGATCCACGAAAAACGCGCCTTTGTCGTCCACGGTCAGCACAACTTTGGTCACCGGTTTGGAGTTTGCCGTTGTACTGATCGGCAGTGCGACCTTCTTCGCCGACATCTGCACCATGGACAGACTGGTGATCATGAAAAAGACGAGCAGAAAGAAGATCGTATCGATCATCGGGATGATCTCGATCCGCGCTCGCTTAAGCTCGCTTCGCTGCAACTTCACTGCGCACTCCCTCCCCGTCGCGAATGCTGGCCAGGATGTTCATTAGCTGTGTCGCACGGACTTCCATCTCGGCGATAATCTCTTTGACTTTCTCGGTCAAATAGTTGTAGCCGACCAGGGTGACGATAGCAATGGCCAGGCCGGTCGCCGTGGCGATCAGAGCTTCCGCGACACCGCCGGTGATGGCACTCGGGTTGTTGAGGCCCGCAGCCGACCCGACGACATGGAATGACTTGATCATGCCGGTGACGGTGCCAAGAAGTCCCAGCAGCGGAGCGACCGTGATGACGGTGTCCAAAATCCCCAGCCGCTTGTAAAGCAGGGGAGTTTCGCGCATCGCCAGCTCTTCCATGGTCCGCTCGATGGCGTCGGAATCCAGGTTGCGGCTGCGGATGCCACTGGCCAGGAGAGAGGCCACCGGTCCGGGATGCTCTTCGCATACCTGCAGGGCCTCAGTAATCCGACCCGCCATGAGATGCGCACGCACCTGTTCTGACAAAACCTCGTTGTCCGCCGAAGCCTGGCGGATGGTGATAAAACGCTCGATCATCACAGCGACTGAAGCAATCGCGCAGATAAACAGCGGCCACATGACTGGCCCGCCCTTGAGCAGCAAACTAATTCCGGTTGCATCAAGTATGGAATGCATGGTGATCTAAAACTCCTAGTCCCGCGCATCTGGCGGATATCTTTCGTGGTTTGGTACCACTTGAGGTCTGCTGTGTCGATTGTTCCATGATTGCTCAAAGAATTCTAGTTATATTACCCGGAATTATCGATTGTCATTCCAGTCGTACAAGTAACAGCCATAAAAGCGGTGAACTTTGTCAAATTGTTACCTTGTGTATATATTGCCAAACTTTTTCTCCAGGTAAGCGAGGTACGGAGCCGGGTCCAGCGGCCCGCCCACGATACGCCGCACCAGCTCCGTGGGCGGATACTTGCGGCCCCACTGATGCACATTTGTTCGCAGCCAGTCCAGCAGGGGCCGCATCTCCCCGGCGGCGATCTGTTCGCTTATCTGCCCGCCGAGATCGGAGTTCGCCTTCTCGAAGAGCTGCACTGAAAGCAGGTTGCCAATGGAGTAGGTCGGGAAATAGCCGATCATCCCGCCCGACCAATGAACATCCTGCAAAATACCCTGGGCATCATTCGGCGGCGTCAGGCCAAAGTACTCGGACATTTTGGCATTCCAGGCCGCCGGGGCATCCGCCACGGAGAGTTTTCCGGACAGCAAATCCTGTTCGATCTCGAAGCGCAGCAGGATATGCAGGTTGTAAGTCACTTCGTCGGCTTCGACGCGTATCAGCGTCGGCTCAACTTTGTTGATTGCCCGGTAAAACGCTTCGCCGTCGATATCTTTCAGCGGCTCTGGAAACTGAGACTGAAGGGCCGGATAAAACTTTTGCCAGAACGGGCGGCTGCGGCCTACCAGGTTCTCCCACAGCCGTGACTGGCTCTCGTGGAATCCCAGTGATGTTCCGTCGCAGAGAATATTCCCAGCATATCGCTCGGCGATTCCCTGTTCATACAGGGCATGGCCCGTTTCATGGATCGAGCCGAAGAGAGCCATCGGGAGAAAGTTTTTGTCGAAGCGCGTCGTAATTCGTACATCGCTGCGTCCGAACGAGGTGCAAAATGGATGCACTGCCCGGTCCTGCCTCCCACGTGTCCAGTCAAAGCCGATCGCCCGGATTACGCTTTCGCCAAACTGGCGCTGCCCCTCTTCGTCAAAGCTCCTCTTCAGCACGGAGTCGTCCACAGGGCTGGGTCCGAGTGCGGAGATCTTTCGCACCAGTGCCACCAATGCTGGCTTGATCGACTCGAACATGGCCCGCACCTCCGCGGTCTTCATGCCCGGCTCGTATTGGTCCAGCAGAGCGTCGTAACGCTCGCCATCATGCCCCAGATGGTCGGCGGCCTGCCGGGAAAGCTCCAGTATCTGCGTTAGCCACGGGGCGAACCCGGCGTAATCGCTCTGCGCCCGTGCCAAGGCCCAAGCTCCGTGTGCCAGCGTGGTGACACGCGACATCTCCGCCACCAAAGACTCCGGCAGCTTGCTGATCTTATCGAAGTCCCGCCGCGCCATCCGCAGATATGCCGCGTCGTCCGAGTCCGTATCCAGCTCGGCCCCGGCGGCTTCGGCTCGTTCCAGCAGCCCGGCCATTTCGGCGGAAGTCGCCTTCTGATGCACCACGCGGGTCAAGGCCGTGATCTGGGCAGCCCGAGACACCGCCCCGCCTGTTGGCATATACGTCTGCTGATCCCACCCCAGCACGGCGGCCGCCTCGCTCAAAGCCTTTACTTCCGCCAGATGGCTTTGCAGTTCACTCAATGCCGACATTGCTTTCTCCAATCGTCCTCAAGATTTCTGACCATTCTGTCTTCTCGCTATCGAGCGGTGAATCCTTCATCATAAAGATCGCAGCTTTTCCCTTAATCTAAATTTAATCTAAGCTTAATCTTCTCTTAACGGCTTTTGCAGCCCTCTGACTGTAAACTATAGCTAGCTT
>JANXMY010000045.1 GCA_025354405.1 Armatimonadota bacterium | reverse complement strand
AACGTCTGGGACCCGGCCCGGGCGGTCAGCTCGAACAGCAGTGCTCGCCGGGCATCGTCGAGGTCGGAGAGGACGTCGTCAAGCAGCAGCAGGGGCGGCTCGCCGACCAGCTCCTCAATCAGCTGACGCTCCGCAAGCTTCAATGAGAGTGCGACCGTGCGCTGCTGCCCCTGGGAGCCGAAGAGGCGGCAGTCCTGGCCGTTGACCCGGAAGCCGATGTCATCGCGCTGCGGCCCGCGCAGGGTGGTGCCCCGAGCCGCTTCTTCCCCGGCAACAGACGCCAGTTCTTCCTGAAACCGCGCCTGAATGTCTCCCACCTCCGAAATACCCTCCAGTGCGAACGATGGCAGGTAGTTTACCTCCAGCGAATCACGTTCATCGCTCAGGGTCCGATGCGTTTCCAAGGCCAGCTGGGCCAGTCGTTCCAAGAAGAGCTGACGCCGTTCGATCAGCCGGGCCCCATGCTGAGCCAGTACTTCATTCCAGGCCGGAAGGCTCTCGCGTGCCGAGGCGGGGACGCGGCCGTCGCGAAGGTCACGCAGAAGGCGGTTGCGCTGCTCCAGAGTTTTGCGATACGCCACCAGTGCGAGGACGTAGCGCGGGGAGGTCTGGGCGATCTCCAGGTCCAGAAACCGGCGCCGCACCGAGGGCTCGCCGCGGATAATCTCGAGATCGCCGCTGTCGAAGAGCACGGCATTGAGCTGGCCGATCACTTCCGCGAGGCGGGAGTGTTTGACCCCGTTGATCCGAGCGACCTTTTTTTCTGTCAGTGAAAGTGCGATCTCAATCTCAACATCGCTGTTTTTGATCCGCATCACCTCTGCCGTCACCCGTGCGTGGGGCTGATCGAAGCGGACCAGCTCCGTGTCCTTGCCCGCACGCGAGGATTTGCTGGTCGCCAGAAGATAGAGAGATTCCAGCAGATTACTTTTGCCCTGAGCATTCAAGCCGACAAAGATATTCAGGCCCTCTCCCGGCTGAATCTCCAGAGTCCCGTAATTTCGAAAGTTTTCCAGCTTCAATGACGTAACGTACATGAGAAACAGCTTGCCCTGTATCAGATTCTTAGTATTGATATAAGAAATAGATTCTTAGTAGTAGTAGTAGTAGGTGTGTGACTCAACTGTGACTCTTGTGACTCAAGAGCTGCATGCGGCCCGAATTCACGGAATTGGCCTCTGTTTTGTGCATCATCACGGAGTGCCGCTAGCAGAATCGGGTCAAAAGTGCTTATTTCACTGTGTCACACTTGAGTCACAGTGAGGTGCTGATTTCCTGTGACTCTGTGACTCTCCTGTGACTCAGTGAGCCGCGTGACACAGGAGAGTCACACAATGCCTGTCTTGTGTCACGCTGAGTCACAGGAGAGTCACACAAGAGTCACACGACTCAGGAGTCGCACGATCCGACACCATAACATCATGGGTTTGGAACCACGGATTAGAAATCCAAGGCTCGGAAGTTCCCAGCGTCCAAGGGACGCAAGGCTTTCGGAACCCACCCCGCAGGATATGAACCCACCCCGCAGCAAGCTGCGACCCTCCCGAAACGGGAGGGTAGGCGGGAGGGCAGCCGCAGGGTTTTATCTTCTTGATAAGGCATCCAGACAATAGGCAGAACTTCATTCCCCCCAGAGGCTCACCCTCCCGTATCGGGAGGGTCGCAGCTTGCTGCGGGGTGGGTTCCGAAAGCCTTGCGTAACATCAATTATTAACGCTTCTGTCACACCCTGTGACTCAGCTTTGACACTAATTTCGACACTAACATCGCTACTGACCTGGCTACTAACCCCCACGCTCAATCTCCAGCCGAATTCGGCTGATAAGGGAGAGAATCTGCGGGTCGTTTTCGATCTCTTTTTGTAGGCGGGCGTGAGCATGGGCAACCGCAGTGTGACTCTTCAGGCCAAAAGCGGCAGCCAGGGTAGACAGAGGAACGCCGCCCATCTCTTTGGCCAGGTACATGGCGACCTGTCGTGCGAAGCCTGCATCACCACTGAGGCGGGATGCCCGGTTGCTGCGCCCTCCCCCGGCCAGTATCGATTCCGTATCGACGCCGGTCTGCTGGGCGACTGCCCCGATGATCCGGTCTACGGCATGGCCGGCTACGCCCACCGGCGCCGGCAGCTGCCCCACCTGGATGACGCGGCCAAAGGAGGCCGTATGGTCTTCCGGGTGGGCGGAGATCGGCTCACGTGCTGGCGGGCGGTCCACAAAATAGCCGGTCAGAACATCGCTCGCCAGCTGCTTGGTCACGGGGCTGCGCGTCAGCGAGGCATAGGCCATCAGCTTAATCAAAGCCCCTTCCAGGGCACGGATATTGCTCTGAATAAGATTTGCCATGAAGGCGATCACCTCATCAGAGATCAGCATGCTCTCCAGAATGGCTTTTTTCTGCAGAATCGCCTGACGCATCTCCAGCTCCGGCGGGGCGATGTCGGCGACCAGGCCACATTCGAACCGGGACCAGAGCCGTTCATCCATGGCCTTCAATTCGCGCGGCGAGCGGTCACTGGTCAGGACAATCTGCTTGTTCATCTGGTGGAGAACGTTGAACGTGTGAAAAAACTCCTCTTTCGTCTGCTCTTTCGAGGCGAGAGTCTGGATATCGTCGACCAGCCACACATCGACGTTGCGATAGGCCCGCCGAAAATCTTCAGTGCGCTTATCTCGGATCGCGGCGACGTAATGGTTTGTAAACATTTCCCCGCTGACATAGGCCACCCGCGCCTGCGGCATTGTCAGACGGATCTGATGGCCAATGGCATGCATTGCGTGCGTTTTTCCCAAGCCCGGCGACCCGTACAAGAACAGGGGGTTATACATGGTGCCGGGAGAGCTTGCGACGGCGACGGCCCCGGCGTGGGCCAGGCGGTTGGATTTGCCGACGACGAAGTTGTCGAACGTATAGCGTGGATTCAGGGGCGAGGCGGCCAGCTCCAGGGAAAACGAATTTCGGCTGGTCCCACTGGTCCCCGTAGTCGAATTGCCCGGGCTTCCGTCAGCTCCCAGGGGCGCTGCCAGCAGGGGCGAGGCGGCCTGCTGCAGTGAAAGCGGCTTCTCGCCGAGAAGGGGCTGGACTTCGGGAGTGGAGATGACGAAACGCACTTGAACTGTCGGCACATCCAAGTACTGGGCCAGGTGCAAAGACAGGGTCTGGGCGTACTTTTTCTCGGCAAATTCGCGGGCAAACGAGGAGGGTGCGCCGAGAACGACGATTGATGAGTTCAGTGACAAGGGCTTGAGCGGGCGCAGCCAGTTGTCGATGGTCTGCCGGTTCAGGGTCCCGGCCATCGCCCGCAAGGTGCGCTCCCAGGCCCGTCGGAGGGCAGTCAGACTCTCGTCTTCCCCGAGTTCAAGCTGCTGCTCCTGGTGCGTATCTTTGGAATTTTCGTCGGGTGTCGGATGGCTGCTCACGGGTATCCTGGTACATTGCGGTGGGAATAAAGAATAGGAATCAAGCAAAGAAGAAGGCGGTCAATTCCGTATTCCGAAATCGCCGCCACCCACTCAAGCTCAACTGCTTAGTATTATACCGGAAATCGCCGGACTCGGCAAGTGGAATCGGCGGAGTCGTTTTTTATTTTGGCGTTGATTTTCAGAGCATGAGGCGGACCGAGTGGTTGAAAACCACTCGCCAGGCTAAGCACCCTTCGGGTGTCGGAGAAGACCACAAATCGCGGGGTTCTATTCCGAACGTCCGCAGGACGCCTCACCTAGCGAGTGATTTTCAACCATTCGTTCTTACTCTATTTTCCCATCTTTTCCTTCAGCGCCCAGTACATTCGGGACTGCATTCCGTGCGTTTGAACGTTGCCGACAGAGAGGCGCTGGTCGAAGGTTTTGGAGTCAAACGACGCCAGATCTTCATTGTACAGAGC
The DNA here is from genome assembly GCA_025354405.1 of Armatimonadota bacterium. Taxonomy (GTDB): domain Bacteria; phylum Armatimonadota; class Armatimonadia; order Armatimonadales; family Capsulimonadaceae; genus JANXMY01. The sequence goes on along the minus strand of JANXMY010000045.1, from coordinate 1,209 downwards.
CCACTCGGATCCCCGGCCAATAACGACGCAGCTGCCCTTGAAGAGGCGCAGTGTGACGGTGCCGGTGACGCGTTCCTGGATTTTGCCGATAAAGGCTTCGAGGTCGTCTTTGAGCGGATCGAACCAGAGGCCGTAATAGGCCAGTTCGCCCCACTGCTGATCCACCATCAGCTTGAACTTGCGCTCGGCCGCGGTGGCGACCAGGGCTTCCAGGGCGGCATGGGCTTTAATCAGGACTGTGCTGGCGGGGCATTCGTAGTTCTCGCGGCATTTCAGGCCCAGCAGGCGATCTTCCATGATGTCGACGCGCCCAACCCCGTTATCTCCGGCGATCTTGTTGAGCTGCGTGACCAGGGAAAGGCCGTCCAGGGTGGTGCCGTCTAAAGAGACCGGAACGCCGTTCTCGAAGCCGATGGTCAGAACCTGCGGCGCAGCATTTGCGGTCTCAATTCCCTTGATCCACTGGAAGATCTCCTCCGGCGGAGCGTAGTTCGGCTCTTCCAGATGGCCGCCTTCGATGGAGCGGCCCCAGAGATTTTCGTCGATGGACCAGATTTTGTCCGCGCTCACCGAGATCGGGATATTTTTCAGCCGGGCGTACTCAATCTCCTCGGTACGGGTGTAGTTATGCTCGCGCATCGGGGCGATAATCGGCGTATCAGGCATGAGGGCCCGCATGACATACTCGATGCGGAACTGGTCGTTGCCTTTGCCGGTGCAGCCATGGCAGAACGCATCGGCTCCGACCTGTTTGGCAATTTCCACGGCCTTCAGACCGATGAGGGGACGGGCAATGGCGGTGGAGAGCGGGTAACCCTGGTAATCGCCGTTTGCTTTCACGGCGGGCCAGCAGTATTCTTCGACGAACTCCTTTTTGACGTCCGCGGTGTAGTGCTCGGTCCCCATGGCCCGGGCACGGTCTTCCGCCGACTTGACATCTTCGGCGGGCTGGCCAACATCCACGGTGACGGTAACGATGCGGTCGAAGCCATAGTCTTCGCGCATCATGGGGATAGCGACGGAGGTATCGAGACCACCGGAGTATACGATAACGACTGTTTTGGGCATGAGTTGATCCTTTGGTAAAGAGTATATCGAATATGTTTGTTAGTGCACGTATTTGTTAGTGCGCGTGTTTGTTAGTGCGCGTGTTTGTTAGTGCGCGTGTTTGTTAGTGCGCGTGTTTGTTAGTGCGCGTATTTGTTAGTG
>JANXMY010000015.1 GCA_025354405.1 Armatimonadota bacterium | reverse complement strand
TGAGCCTGCGGTGGGAATGAAGTTCGACCTAATGAAGTTCGACCTATTGTTTGGATGCCCTATCAAGAAGATAAAACCCTGCGACTGCACTCCCGCCGACCCTCCCGTTCCGGGAGGATCGCAGCTTGCTGCGGGATGGGTTCCGAAAGCCTTGCGTGACATCAGATACAAAGGAAGCACCTCCCCGGCTGTCCAATGCGGCGAGGGACAAACTTCTGTCACTGCCCACCAATGATACTGACCCAAATGCGGCTCTTAAAGCGGCGGCGAAAGAATATTAAGCAAGGGCAGCTAGTCGGCGCGGAATATCAATTTGAACTTTAGCCACGTGATGAACCAGTAAGCGTATCGGATTTTTTCCTCAACTCTCACTCCGCCCCAATCCTCACCCGCCGACCATCCAAACTCAGCCGCCCCGAGGCAAACAGCGACACGGCGCGGGGGTATGCCTCGTGCTCGGCGGCGAGAACGCGGGCGGCGAGGGTCTCCGCGGTGTCGTTTTCTTCCACAGCGACGGGCATCTGCAGGATGATCGGGCCGGTATCATAGCTTTCATCGACGAAATGCACGGTGCAGCCGGAGACTTTCGCGCCGTAGTCCAGCACGGCTTGATGGGCGTGGAGGCCGTACATCCCTTTGCCGCCGAAGGCGGGCAGCAGAGCGGCGTGGATGTTCATGATCCGGCCCGCATAAGCTGACACGACGGTATCGGGGACTTTGCGCATGTAGCCGGCGAGGCAGATCAAGTCGGTCTCCGCGGCGCGGAGTGCGGCAAGGAGGGTTTCGGCGTAGGCATCTTCACCGGGCTTCGACTGGATCGCCCGGGCAATCAGACCCATCTCCGCCGCCTTGGCAAGGGCAGGAGAGTCGGGCTGATTCCCGATCACGACCGCAACGCGCCCGTCGATCTGGCCTGAGGCACAGGCGTGGGCAATGGCCTGCATATTACTGCCGCGCCCATGGCGGCCCGACATCAAAATAGCGATCCGTACACTCATGTCTGCGTTGTTCGACGGGGAGAGGCGTTTCTCCTTGTCTGAGTCGGGAGTGCGTCACTGAGATCGGGCGATTGAAATCGCGGCAACAAGGGCACAAAACCGGCCTTCGCCGGTTAAGAATTAGGACTCAACTCAGAATAGGATTCACTCCTAGTCCACGCCGGTGGACTTCGTGCCTTTGTTGCCGCGATTTCCATCGCCCGGCAAATCGGTGCTTTCCCATCCGACCGATATTCGACACGCCTAACGCGGCACTCTTGACAAACGCCGCCGTTTGGTTTAAGATAAGGGCATGAACGCTGTTGTGACTTTTATGAAGACCCGCCTGCGGGCGATTGCTTTGATTGCGGTGCTGGTTCTGGGGATTTACGGCCTGGTCTCCTACAACCGTGCAGAACAGGCGAAGCTGGAGACGGCGCTGGGCAGCCCTCTGCCCGCCGTGCGCGACGCCGCCGTGAAGGGCCTGGTGCAGAGCGGGCGGCTGGTTGACACGATGATCAACACGCAGAACCCGGATGAAGACAAGGACAGCCCGGAGAATAAGCGCAGCCTGACGCTCCGTAAGAATGCTGCCGAATCGGTCAATCGGCTGATGGAGACAAAGCAGATTACGACGGCGCAGTCGCTGGACTCCCTCTTTTCGCTCTGCAAAGATGGTGATGTCAAGGACTCGGCCGAGGCCGGTCTGGCGACTCTGGGCGGGCAGTCTGATGCCAACCTGAAACAAATCGTCGCCAGGCTTTCGAACGGCGACCCGGATATCCGCGGAGCCGCTGTGGACATCCTCGGCAAAATCGGCGGCACGAAATCGGCGGTGGCAGTGAACTCCGTGCTGTCCGTTCCCGCCGCGCAGGATTCGGCGGCCAGTGCCCTGTTGAAGATCGGCGCTCCGTCGGTTCCACTCATCGTGGCGCATCTCCAAGACCCGGCGACGGCCTCGAATATTGCCTTTCGTCAGCAGATGGTCGGCCTGCTCGACCAGATTGCTTCCCCGGAAAGTGTTCCCCTGCTGACGGAGCTGGCGGGGAAAATCGATCAGCCGTCCGTGCAGCGCCTGGCCCAGGTCGCCCTGGCGGACACAGTGCTGAGTGTCTACAATGCCGTTCAGACGGCAAAAGATGCCGCCAGCAAGGCCAAAGCGGGAAAAGAGCAGACCGATGCCCAGGCAGCCCTCGGGAAAGCGCAAGCCGCTGTTCCCGGAGTCGCCGGAGCGGAGCAGACACTGACGACGGTTCTGCAAAATCCTAATGCTGACGGGGAGGCCCGGGCGCAGGCAGCCCTGGCTCTGGGGAGATTTGGAGATGCCACCGCGGTGGCGTCGCTGGTCACGGCCCTGGGCGACTTCGATGCGCGGGTGCAGGATGCCGCTGTGCAGGGTGTTCAGTCCGCAGGGATGCCCGCGGTCGGTCCGCTGACTGCCGCGCTCAACACCGGCGACGTCGGCACACGCGCCGCCGCCGCACAGGCGCTCGGGGGGGTCGGCACTCCGGCGGCCGTCTCTGCACTGAGCGCGGCGGTTATGAACCCCGCCACGCCGGTGCTTGTACGAAGCGGGGCCGTTATCGGCCTGGGCCGCAGCGGAAATGTGGTCGTAATCCCAACGCTGGTTCGTGCCCTGGGCGATAAAGACGGAACGGTGGCGACCGCCGCCGCGGACGGCCTTCTGACCCCCGAACTGCAAAAAGAGGCCATCCCCGCGCTGGTGGCCGCGTTCGCACAGCCTACCCCGGTCCCCTTCAATGCCAGTGATACCCTCTCGCGCATGGGAGCACTGACCAGTTCGGATGTCGCGCCTGCCCTGGCAGAAGCCACGAAATCGGGGACAGCTCAGATGCAGCTCTGGGCGGCGGTGACTTTGGGCACCATTGGGGTCAAAAACGCTCCGGTGCAGGCCGCACTCGCCCGCCTGGCGTCCAGCACGAACCCGCAGGTGCGGTACGCGGCCTCGCAGGCCCAGCTCAAGCTTTCGGGCGGGTAGTGCGGGAAAAGTAAAAAGTGACGGTCAGAACGCGGCGTCCGTGTTCAGCCGGCCATCCATCGCTGTTTGAAGCTGCCGAATACACGCCGCATTCCGGCCCCAGTCACCCCCGGCGGCTCGGGAGCGGGAACGGATCGTGACACGGGTCTGTCCGTGCCCGATCGAGATAACATAGACGGTGACATCGGAGACAAATGGCCCGCCGATTTTCGCCTCGGCATCAAGCGCATCATTTTCGAGGTCGACCGACGATACGCTCCATCCCGGCAGCTGGCGCAGGGCCTGTTCGGCAGCATGCATTGCCTGGGGGACTTCGGCGTAATAGACCCGGGATCGCATTTCGGGATAAGCTGCACTTTCTCCCGTTGTGATATCGTTGACGTAAAAGATACGGCGATTGGTCCAGAGGAAATACCACGCCGCCAATGCCGCCAGGCTGCTTCCAACACCGGCCAGCGCTTTTCCACCATTGCTCATAACTCTTCCCTTAACTAATCTTTAACTAATCTTCAACGAATCTAACTAATCTCTAATTTGCCCATTCCGCGTTCAATTTCTGCCAGCAGTGCCGCATGCAGCACCGGATTTGATGCGCTTAAAATCGATTGCAAGTTCGGCTCCGATGTATCTAGAAGGCGCGTGCCGTCCAGCGAGTTCCCGTAGGCGTCAGTGACCACTGCCCCCGCCTCCTGCGCGATCAGTGCCGCCGCCGCGATGTCGTAGGCGAAGAGGCCGAGGGGCCGACCGAGGCCCAGCTCCAGGAAGCGCGGGCGGGAGGCGGGATAGTCCCGCAGTATCCGGTTTCCGATATCAATGGTCGCCGCCAGCTGCCCGGTCAGGAGGCGTGTCAGAGAGAACGCCGTCGAGTTGAGCAGAAAGCAGCCGCCTTTGACCGCGGAGGCATTCACAATATCTCCGAGCGCCGTGCCGATCCACTCGAAGGGCCGGGCCACTACCTCAAAGGTCAGCGGAGCGTGGCTGATCTCCGTGACCGGGAGCAGGCGGGGGGTCTTCTCCGCCCCGTTCGGCCCGGTCCAGTGCGCCCCTTGACCCCGCTCGGCCCAGAACAGGTCGTCGCTTTTAATCTCTCCGATACAGCCGAACTGGACATCGCCCAGTGTCACGTCCGGCCGGTAGTCCGCCCAGGCGACAGAGACGACGCAGGCCTCGAACCCGGCGGCGGCGGGCCGTGTCCCATCGATGGGGTCAATAATCAGTACCGCTTCCGGGGAGCTTCCAAACTCAATCAGCCCTTTATCTTCGGAATAGTAGGCGATCGACAGCTTCTCGCGCTCGATAAACGAGACGATAGCCTCTTCCGCGATCTCGTCAATGGCAAATGTCGCATCGCCCGATGCCGCCGTGCCGGAGATCTGCCGCCCGTGCCACGCCCCGAGATGCGGGCGCACGGTGTCGCGGATATGGCGGGTAAGGGCGAGGGTAGTTTCGAGTGGGGTCATGAGCGGCTTCTCCGTAAGTGTTCAAGCGTCAAATGCTCCAGGCTTTCGACGATTTTATGCGCCTGCTCGAAAGCCATGTGCCGGGTGAGGGCCGTGGGTACGGCGACGGTGAACATCCCGGCGGCGTGGGCGGCGGCGAGGCCGCGCGGGGAGTCTTCGAACGCGGCGCACGACTCCGGCGCGACGCCAAGGCGGCGGGCGGCGAGCAGGTAAACATCGGGGGCGGGCTTGGGATGCACGACTTCGTCGGCGGTGGCAACGGTGCGGAACCGATCCGTCAGCCCCGTGATGCCCAGCACCTGATCTACCCAGAGACGCTCGGAGTTCGATGCCACCGCGCAGGGGATGCCTGCGGCATCGAGTGTGTCCAGCAAAGCCAGCACTCCGGGCATCGGAGTCAGCTTCCCGACGGCCCCGTGATACAATGCCCGTTTGCGGGCCTGCACCGCCGCGCGGTCATACTCCGCCCCAACCGCTTCCGCCAGCGGTGCATGCCAATCATTGGCCTCGTGGCCTTTGGCGGTGCCGATGCTCCGCGCCCAGATCTCCACCGGCAGCCGCAGCCCCTGCTCTTCGTAGATGGTCCGCCAGGCATCGTAATCCGGCGTCTCCGTATCGGCCAGCAGGCCGTCGCAGTCGAAAATAGCCCCTTGTAATATCACAGGGTAGAGTTAGGGAAAGAG
>JANXMY010000231.1 GCA_025354405.1 Armatimonadota bacterium | reverse complement strand
CGGCGTGGGTTCCTAACTCGCAAGGTTCGAAGTGAAAAAGGGAAATGACATGAACTATCCTGACGCGGGCCAGCTGCCCCCCGATATGTCTGCGCCGCCGCGAAAAGTGTTTCCAGTGGTTCCCGTAATTCTGGGGAGCGTGGGTTTACTCTTTGCGCTGGCGGTGTTTGGAGGCATCAAAGCGTTCCATGCGGTCAAGAACGGCTCGGCTGAGGCGATCGCTGTCGGGAACAGTTTTGTCGACGCCATGGGGCAGCATCACTATCCCGCGGCCCGCTCTCTGTTCACGTCACCGATTCAAGCCAAGACTACAGCTGGCGATATGAAGGATATTGAAGTGCTGGTGGAAAAGCACCACGGAGCCTACATCAAGCATGGGCAGCCGCAGTGGAACATCCAAAACTGGAATGGCCAGACGAGTGTTCGTCTGGCCTATCCCGCACAGTTCACGAAAAGCAGCAGCACCGTCTCCATGATTCTCATTCGGACGGAGAAAGGCTATCAAGTCTACGACGCCCACTACGAGTTTTAAGAAGCTGCGAAGCCTCTAATCTCAGCTTGTCTCCGACTCCGCCCACGCCTGCTCCGCCAATTTCTTCATCACTAGGCTCTGCTCCCAGCGGTCGCTGAACTCTTTGCCGTCGGGGGTCGTGATGGCGTAGCGAGGGGGGCCCAGCTCGCTGGCGAAGGGGAAATAGTCGCCGGGGCCTGCGCCTTTGCGCCAGTGGGACATGGCGCGTGCCCAGAGGCGGACGAAGAACTGGGCGGTGTCGCCGGTTCCATCGCCGACATCCACCTGCACCTGTTCGCCGTTGGAGATGCGCCCGTGCAGGTGCGAAATCCGGGCCAGCACGGGGTCCATGCGCTCAAGCGCGCCTTCATCTTTCCATCCATAAAACTCGCCGATGACTACAAAGTGCGAGAGGTCGCCGGTGAAGGTCACTTCAGGCATCTTTTCCAAAAGCTGCAATGCCTGGTTGAGACTTTCGGGGAAATTGTTCCGGTGAGTCTCGATAAACAGCGGCAGGCCAGCGTCGTCGGCGAGGTGAGTCGCCTCGCGCAGGAACAAGACGGCTTCCTCGACTTGCACGTAAGGATGGAGGGGCTGAGCGAAAATGAAGTCGGCCTGCAGGCGCTTGGCCTGAGCGAGGGTTTTTCGCGTGTCCTCGAGTATGTAGGGATGATGCCCCAGAACCAATCGCAGCCCGGCGGCGTCGAGGGCATCTTTATGCGCCTGCTCTTCTTCCTCGCCAATCCAGCATTCGACGGCCTCAAAGCCCGCGTCTTTGACACGCTGCAGCTTTTCCGTGAGTGTCCATTCGGTTGGGGCATTCATCGGCAGGCCGACCAATGACCAGAGGGAGTGCTGGGAACGCAGGCGTGGCGGGTTCTGGGTGCCGTCATTGCAGCGCTGAAGGGGAAGTGTCATGAGCTTTGTCCATTTCTGAGGGTAGTCGGCGTCTCTGCCTGCTGAGTAAGCGCGGTGGCAGATTTGGTTTCGAGACGATTGACGCGGCCTTCCACACGGCTGAGGGCTTCGTCAAACGAGATATCGAACTGGTGGCTGGTGCTGTGCATTTCGGCCATCTGCTGTTACAGATCTTTCAATTCGGTAAGTACTGGATCGTTTGGAAGTGTCGGAACGACCGGCTGCCGAGCCATCATGTCCAGCTTGCGGTGCTCCGGCATGGCTTTCGCGGAGGTCCACATCACCAATGCGCTGCCGCCAAAAACGCTCATCCTCTCCACTCCATTCCCGATTTGCTCTGCCATAGTAACTCTCCTCTTGCCGAACTATAATCGGGCAAAGTTCCGCAAAATTGCCAGCCCGACTGGGCCGGACTTCTCCGGGTGAAACTGGGTCGCCCACACATTGTCGCGATGCAGTGCCGAGCAGAAGGGTACACCATATTCCGTGGTCGCGGCGATATCGGCGGGGTTGTCCGGGGCGCAGTAGTAGGAGTGAAGGAAATAAGCCATCGGTCCACCCTCTGCGGAATTTTGGCCGGGCAGATCAACGCCCAGCGGCGAGTCGGGCACGAAATTCAGCGTGTTCCAGCCGATCTGCGGGATCTTCAGGCCGGGCTGGTGCGGAAATCGGTGGACCCGCCCCGGCACAACGTCGAGGCCGCGCGCGTCTGGATCGCCTTCTTCGCTGCTGGTCAGCAGCACCTGCATACCGACGCAGATGCCCAGAAATGGCCGACCGGAGGCGATGAACTCAAGCACGATGTCGTCCACGCCCGAGCGGCGCAGGGAGAGCATGGTCGAGTCAAATGCTCCGTCGCCGGGCAGTACGGCTTTATCGGCGGAGGCGACGGCGGCCGGGTCATCGGTGATGAATGCCCCGCCCATGCCGACCTTATGGAAGGCTTTTTCGACGCTGCGCAGGTTTCCCATACCGTAATCGATGATGGCGACTTTCATGCTGCTCCCTACCGTATCCACTGGTTGCGCAGTGGGTAGACCAACTTTTCACCAGACGAATGCAGACCGGCCTGCTCCACAGTTTCTTCGGCAATCGCTTTCTGGGCCGCTGTAGAAACCATCGACAGCCAGACCAATTCGGGTGTTCCTGCCCCGTGGATCGAATATGCGCGGCTCTGCTCGACGCGCTGGACATCGCTCCAGAGGGCTTCTTTGCGGCCAAGCAGGGACCGCTGATGAAGGCCCTTTTCATCTATGGTCAGCTCGAACGAAAGCGTGAGCAGAAAAGCCGCTGCAAAGAATAGGAACGGCAGTCCGAGGGCCAGAATCGTCTTCGCATCGTGATGCGTAAGCGCCCGGACGATGCCAATCACACCAGGCAGGCAGAAAACTCCTGCCCCGATCCGGTAGGCAATATCGGCGGGAAATGTTCGCGGAAACGTAATAATTGGTGGTGTCTGGGCCATAATTTATAAAATCCCCTTGGTGCTGGGGATGCCCGCAACGCGGTCATCCTGACGTTTAGCCATGTCCAGGGCACGCCCAAAGGCTTTGAACGCAGCTTCGGCCACATGGTGGGCATTAACCCCGCGTCGATGCTCGAAGTGCAGTGTCAGCCCGGCATTGGCGGCGACGGCTCGGAAGAACTCAGCGACCAGCTCGGTGTCGAATGTCCCGATCTTCGACGCCGAAAAGTCGAAATCCTGCACCAGCAGGCCGCGTCCGCTCCAGTCCAGAGCGCAGACGACCAGGGCTTCATCCATCGGCATGACCGACTGCCCGTAGCGGGCGATCCCGGCCTTGTCGCCGGCCGCTTCGCGCAGCGCAGAACCCAGAGCGATACCGATGTCTTCCACGGTATGGTGGTCGTCGATATGCAGATCCCCTGATGCCTGCACGGTAAGGTGCAGCAGGCCATGCCGGGCGACATGGGTAAGCATGTGGTCGAAAAAGCCGACCCCGGTGAGTATCTCGCTGCTGCCGTCACCGTCGAGGGAGACCACCAGCGTGATCTCAGTCTCGGACGTGCGGCGTGTCAAACTAGCCGATCGTGTTTGTGTCATGGGGGGTTATTCGCCTTTAATCCAGTCCAGCACTTCATTGACATCCGTTGCCACGATGTCGGCCCCGGAGTTGCGGAACAGCTTTTCGTTGGCGGCACCGGCCGGGCCGGTCAGGACCTGAGCGGACAGGTACTTTGCCGGGCTGTGCGCCCGGTTGAAGTTTTGCACGGCCTTCAAATCGTCCAGCGTGTCGCCGATATAGATCCCATTCGAGAAGCCCAGAGTCTTCGCCAGCTTTGCCAGCCCGCCCGGCTGCGGCTTGTGGAAACCGTCGCGCTTGGTGATCAGCGACGTCTCTGCAATAGAGGTCTGCAAATCGCAGAACTCTAAGCCGATCTGCGCTTCTTCGTAGGTGCGCCCGGTCTGGACCCCTAAAATTTTATCTTTCGGCAGCTTTGCGAGGTCCAGCAGCGGCTTGTCCTGGTTGACGTAGCCCGGGCCGGTGTAGAGACTGGCCTTGAAGCCGTAAATCCGTTCGCAATGCTCCCCGGCAAACATCTCCTGAAAGATCTGCTTGATCAGATACTTGCGGTAGTCTGTCTCGACCGCCAGGCGGTCCTCACGGGTGAGATGCTCGAAGGCGATATCCTCCGCGGCGCGGAGCCAGCCGCCTCGATCCTTGATCCGTGCAGCGTAGCGCGTGAGCTTCGGCTGGAAGACATTCAGCGTCTCCGGGGAGGCGCCCGGATGCTCCCGGCCCTTCGCGATGTAGTGCAGCACCAGGGCGTATGTCAGGTCCCAGTCGTCGTTGAAGCCGCCGGCATTCTTAAACATCTCGATGTCGTTCGAAGTCAGCAGGTCATCGGGCGCAGGCCAGCCGAGGACCGTGCGCAGGAAATAGGGCACGGCGAGGCAGTTGACCACGCGAATACTCTGCGTGATATCGAGCAGGACGCCGTCCATATCGAAAATGACTGCATCTAGTTCGCTTCGCCGCGCTTCGGCAGTAGGGGTCGTGTAAATCAATGGGAGGCACCTCGCAGCCGGGCCGACGCCGCGTGGGCATCGAAGCCCTCCGCCTCGGCAAAGCGGGCGACTTCCTCCGCGGCCTCAGCAGCGGCTTTCTTGGAATAGTAGATCACGCTGGTTCGTTTCATAAAAGTGGCGACAGAGAGCGGGGACGAAAACCGTGCCGCTCCGGCCGTCGGCAGAGTGTGTGACGGCCCTGCCCAGTAATCTCCGATGGGGGCGGACGTATGCTCGCCTAACAAGACTGCCCCGGCGTTCCGCACGAGCGGCAGTGCCGCCAGAGGCTCCGAGACCATCAGCTCCAGATGCTCGGGGGCTAAAATATTCGACAGATCCAGGGACTCTTCCAGCGAGCTTGTTTTGACAAATACGATGTTCTCCGAAGTAGCTGTCAGTATCTCCGTGCGCGACAGAGAGTTTCGCTGTTTTGTAATCTCGGTTTTACAACTTTCCAGCACAGCCGCGCTGTGGCAGAAGAGAAAACCTTTGTTGTCATGCCCATGCTCTGTTTGCGAGAGCATATCGGCGGCGACAAACGCTGGGTTCGCGAACTCATCGGCAATAATGGCGACTTCGGAGGGTCCCGCCAGCATGTCGATGCCAACATCACCGTAGACCAGCTTTTTGGCTGTATTGACATAGGCATTACCGGGGCCGACGATGACATCGCACTTCGGAATTGTCTCCGTGCCGTAGGCCATCGCCGCGATCGCCTGTGCCCCGCCAATTTTGAAGAGCTGTGTAGCCCAGGCCGCCGCCGCCAGACCGACCAGCGGGGCGATGCTGCCGTCGCGGGCGGGAGGGGTGCAGAGGACGATCTCTTCCGCTCCGGCTATCGATGCCGGGATGGCTGCCATCAGCACGGTGCTGGGGTAGGCGGCCTTGCCGCCGGGGACATACACCCCGACCCGTTTGACCGGCTGCAGCAGCTGGCCGGTCATCCGGGCGGGGCCGGTAGTGGAAGTCGACATCCAGGACTGCAAATGCCCGCGCTCCGCTTCGTGGAAGGCGATGATGTTCGCGGCCGCCGCATCCAGCAAGTCGCAGTCCGCCTCGGAGGCCGTCGGCTCGAACTGGTCGGTGAGCTGCTGGTTCGTTAGAGATAATGCCTCAGTGGTCGCTTCCGGCCAGTCGAAGCGACGGGTCGCATCCAGCACGGCGGCATCGCCCCGGGCCTTCACGTCGTCGAGCAGGGTGCGGACCGTCGCCTCTACCTGGGCGTCGCGGGCGGTGTCGCGGGCAGTCAGAGCCGCCTGAATGGTTTCTAAAGAGTCGTGGGCGGTATCGAATAAGCGCATAGTAAGCGCATTATACCCGAAGCAGTCCCGGCGTCGCCCTTGCTAACCCCTCTGCGTGTCCGGTATAATCTGAAACGGCCCGCCGCAGAGATTGAGCAGCACCGCGCGGAAGCCATAAGGGGATGCAGTATGAGCGAAAAAACCGAAATTAAGCTGTTTGCGGGGACCGGGAACCCAAAATTGTGTAAAGAAATAGCCGAATGGCTGCGTCTGCCACTCGGGGATGTCCGTATCGACCGCTTTGCCGACGGCGAGACATACGTTCAGTACAAAGAAAGTGTGCGCGGAGCGGATGCCTTTATCATCCAGCCGACTTGCCCGCCAGTGGATACCAATCTGGTCGAGCTGATGATTCTCATTGATGCCATGCGCCGGGCCAGCGCCGATCGGATCACCGCCGTGCTGCCGTACTTTGGGTATGCCCGGCAGGAGAAGAAAGACCGCCCACGCGAGGCGATTACGGCCAAGCTGATCGCCGATGTTCTCGTGGCCTCGGGCGCCGATCGGGTGATCACGCTGGATCTGCATGCGGATGCGATCCAGGGCTTCTTTAATATCCCGGTGGATCACCTGACGGCGCGGGGCATGTTTGCGGATTATTTCCAGAAGAAGAATTTAGAGAACCTCGTCATCGTCTCGCCGGACGAGGGCCGGGTCAAGCAGGCCCGCAAGCTGGTTCGTCAGCTCAATGCGCCTCTCGCCGTGGGGTACAAGCACCACGAAGGGCATGGACACACAGAGATCACGGACCTCGCGGGTGATGTTGCGGGTAAAACGCCGATTATTCTCGAAGATATGATCACCACCGGCGGCTCGATCATCGAGTGTGTCGAGGCTCTGCTGGCGCGGGGTGCTAAGCCGGAGATTTACGTCGCGGCGACGCACGGAGTGCTGGCCGCAAACGCCGTCGATCGCCTGAATGACCATCCAGCTATCGCGGAAGTTGTCGTGACCGACAGTGTGCCTCTGCCCCCGGAAAACCGTCGTCCCAAGATCGTGCAGCTCTCGGTGGCGGCGATGTTCGGCGAAGCGATCCACCGGATCAACCACGATATGAGTATCTCGAGCTTGTTCGATTAGGCTGCGGGAAAAATGCCATGACGAAACCCCTCGAAAATGCCCGCGCACTACTCGACAAGCTTGCCGAGAGATGGGACTGGCCTCCCCCAGCTCTGCTGGAAGAGATCGTGGCGATTGGCGGGGAGATCGTCCCCGTCATCGCTGAGCGGCTGACGCCCGACTTTTTTCGGAAAGCCCGGACGGAAGGGCACCTGAATAGTCAGCTCTATTACTTCGTTCAAATTCTTGGCGATTCGGGGAATCCGGCTGCCGTCCCGATCCTGTTTAATCTGTACGGCGAAATCGACGAAGACAATGACCTGATCGATGCGCTGCCTGACGCGCTTGAGAAGCTGGGGCCAGAGGCGATCGGGCCGCTCCTGCGGCTGGCGGAGGATGATAGCCTGTCCTGGTTTCCACGGGTTTCCGCCGCTGAGACCGCACGAAACATCGCCGGGAATGATCCCGCCCAAAGCAGGAAAGTTGCGGCGGTGCTTCGGGAAATCCTTTCTGGCTACCTCTCCCAGTCTGACCCGCCAGATGATGATGCACGGGATGTCATCGCCTCCGTCGCGGCGGAGCTCGCCAGTTTGAACGATCTTGAGGCTCGTCCATTGATCGAAGCGGCCTTTGATGCCGATCTGGTCGGCCATCGCCCGACGGGGCAGGGGGAGATAGATCTGCCCATGATCGACCGCGAAGGCGTGGCGGAGCTCTATGCGGAAGGCGGCCGCACCCGGTTCCGTGTCCCCCGACCCTTTCTGGAATACTACCGCGAGAACTATCGTCAGCACCAGGAGAAGCTGGAATCTGATCGACGGCTGCGGCTGCTGGAAATGCCCCCCGCCCTCGATACCGTTGTCCTCAGCCCTCGCATTGGCCGCAATGACCCCTGCTGGTGCAGCAGCGGATTGAAGTACAAGAAATGTCACTTGGCTGACGATGAGAAGGAGAAATCCCAATTGTGTCTCCTTTGACGCTGAAATTGCAGGCGCGGATTAGCAGGCGCGGATTAGAAAGTCACAGAATAGAAATCCACGGAAAGGAGAGCCACGGATTGGAAATCCGAGGCTGGGAAAAAGCCCAGCGTCCAGGGGACGCAAGAAAGAACCAGAACGGCCGCGTGTCACTCTCCAAACGTCGCTTCGACGGTGAGAACTTTCC
>JANXMY010000184.1 GCA_025354405.1 Armatimonadota bacterium | reverse complement strand
ACAACAACGAGCGAATCCTGCAGCATGCCGCGGAGCGCCTCGGGAAGACGGACGACGCGCTTTTCTGGCGAAGCAGTGGAGACGCATTGTCAGCGGCCTTCCTGCATAAGTTCTGCGACCCGGCGACAAACACGTTTACAGGTGGGACACAGTGCTCCTGCGTGCTTTCTCTGGCATTCGGCCTGGTTCCGTCCGACCCTTCCCAGCGTCAAGTACGATCCGCAAAAACCAGGTTTTTCGCACATAATCATCCACCCACAGATGCTTGGAGACCTGAAATGGGTTATTTGCAGCTTCAGCTCTCCGCATGGATTGATTGTCTCAAATTGGACTCGAAGCGGGAAGAACGTCACTCAGAAGATCATGATCCCGGCAAATACGACAGCGACGGTGACAACCCCTGACGGTATCGTCCACGAAAGGGGATCAGGAAATTGGGTGCTGAAATCATTGATGAAGAGTGTCCCGAACTAGTCTGGTCTACATTCCACTACGCCTGTTCTAAGACGACTGTGGTTCCGCTTGGCCCCGTCAGGAGCCACAGGCGGTCCACGATCTGCATCATCTCAAAACCTTCGCCGAGGGTCCCTGCTGCTGAGACGTCTGGGGTCAATGCAACATCACGCAGGTGTTCCTGCGGTATCCCTTTGCCTGAGTCTCGTATCCAAACCTGGACGCATCCCGTGGTTGTGATGCCAATTTGCCCTACGCCCTCGTTTCCATGCACGATGGCATTCATCGCTGCTTCGCTGGCCGCTGTTGTCAGGCCGTGGCAATGCTCCTTCGTCATTCCGACTTTGGTCGCTGCTTCCAGAACACGGAGACGAAGCCCGGCGAGCGCGGGAGGGGAAAGTTGAACTGAGTCGCAAGGGGGAGGGGCTTGACGCGGCAGATCGCCGGAATTGCTGCAAAGCTGAAATGCCCCATTCGTGAGATCGGACAGTTCGGTATGCAGGGTAAGGCGGCAGTTCTGCTCGTCTTCCTGATATTTTTCGTCAGCCCGACGGCTGCACCGCTCATGCACTTCCGGCCAAGTCTGCTCTTTCATGCTGCACCTACCCCCTGAATTCCTCGGCGATCTCCCGGCCTACACCATCGAAGCCCTCGGCCAACTCCCGGGCGCGGCCCAGGGCCGCATCGACATGCGGCAGGATATTATCTGGTCCTATGTGCTCAACAAACGCCGACTGCTCCAGCAGTTTTGCGGGCTGGTCGCGTGCGCCGCACAGCAGAAGCGTCCGGCCCGATGCCTTGAGCTGCCCCGCCAGAGATTCCAGAGCGTGAAGGCCGGTGGCGTCGATTGCGGTCATATTTCGCAGTCGTAAAATCACGATCTGGCCCAGTCCGTTCAGATCCGTAGTTTCTTCCGCGAGCTTGTCTGTCGTCCCGAACAGAAACGGCCCGTGAATACGGAGGATCGAGACATAGGGCGGAACCACTTTGTCCTGAAGAACGTGCGCCCGTCCGTCTTCGATGTATTTGTTGGTAACAGTAGATACTGAGGTCGTCTGGGAAACTCGGTAGATGTAGAGCAGCGCCGCCAGTACGATTCCGACCTCCACCGCCACTGTGAGGTCGGCCAGGACGGTCAGTGTGAAAGTGACAAGCCACACCGCGATATCCGCTTTGGAGAGCCGCAGGATCGTGCCGATCTCCCGCCATTCCCCCATGTTGTAGGCAACGACAAACAGCACCGCCGCCAGGGTCGCCAGCGGGATGTAGCGTGCCAGAGGCGCGGCCACCAGCAGGATGAGCAGCAGGACAAGCGCGTGAACCATGCCTGCAATGGGAGTCTTCGCACCGGCACGGATATTGGTCGCCGTCCGAGCGATTGCCCCTGTCGCGGGAATTCCACCGAAGAATGGGCAGGCAAGGTTAGCGATTCCCTGCGCAATCAGCTCGACGTTGGAGTTGTGTTTATCGCCGCTCATGCCGTCTGCCACCACCGCCGACAGGAGGCTCTCGACTGCCGCGAGCAGGGCTACCGTCAGCGCCGAGGGCAGCAGCGGCAGAATCAAGTCGGCACGCAGGTGAGGAAGCGCAAAGGGCGGCAAGCCTGTGGGGATCCCGCCGAATCTTGTTCCGATAGTCGCGATATGCAGAGGAAGCAGGGCGGTCACGATTGTTCCGAGCAGCAGGGCGACGATAGAGCCGGGGACCCGTTTGGTAAGGCGCGGCAGGAGAAGAATTACGGCCAGTGAGGCTATGGCCACCATCACCGTGGGCCAGTCCCCCGTGCCGATGTGTGCCAGAAGGACCCGCATACGTCCGAAGAAATCACTTGGCACAGGGGGTGTTGCCAGTCCCAAAAAGTCCTTGAGCTGGGTGGATGCGATCAGCAGTGCAATGCCGTTAGTGAAGCCGATGGTCACAGGGCGCGGAATAAACTTGACCGCCGTGCCAAGACCCGTCACACCCATCAGCACTAATATTGCTCCGGCCATGAGTGTTACCATGAGCAGGCCGGAAAGGCCAAACTTCGCAATGATACCGGCGACGATCACGACAAACGCCCCGGTCGGCCCTCCGATCTGAAAGCGCGACCCGCCCAGAGCCGAGATCAAGAAGCCTGCGATCACGGCCGTGTAGATGCCTGTCTGCGGAGGGACTCCGCTGGCGATTGCAAAGGCCATCGCCAGCGGCAATGCAACCAGGCCGACGGTCAAGCCCGCAATCAGGTCAGCAGAAAAGGCCTGCAGGGTGTAGCCCTGGAGACTGAGGATACTTTTGGGTGTCCAGCGTTTCCCGCCACCCGCAAATGCCGAACTCATGTGCACACCGTTGTCATCAAAATTCGTTCCGTTTCCTCGCGCTCCGCCTCTTTGAGCAAAGAGAGTGACTCCTCCAAATGCACTTGAAAGTAGCGGCGCATGATGTCCAGCACTTCAAGAATAAGTGGGTCACGCACGCTGTAGTAGACCTGGCTGCCCGCTTTACGCCTGGTAACGATATGCTTGGCCCGCAACACTGCGAAATGCTGGGAAGCGTTGGCAGGTTCCAGCATCAGCCGCTCAATAATAATCGAGACCGGCAGCTCTCCCCCCCGAAGCGTCTCCAAGATCGCGATGCGTGTTGGGTGGGCGAGGGCCTGGAAGATAGTTGCCTTGAACTTACGGAGTGCATCGGGCATGATGTAGTGAGCCTTTCGGTCGAGTAAACTCCTTCACTATACCTTATTTTAGGACTTTCGCAATTGCGAAATAGGCAGACTTTGGAATCAGGTATACTCAGCATTACGAATAGTGGGGAGTAAGTCATGAGTAAACAGCGAGATTTTATCGATGATGACCTTGCCGAGTGGCTTCGACAGCAGCATGTGTTTTTTGTCGCCACAGCACCGGAATCAAATGACGGGCACCTTAACTGCTCGCCTAAAGGCGGCGACAGCTTCCGTATTCTAGGGCCGATGGAGGTGGCGTACCAGGATTACACTGGCAGCGGAGCGGAAACCATGGCGCATTTGCGCGAGAACGGCCGGCTTGTTTTGATGTTTTGTGCGTTTGAGGGCAAGCCGGAAATCGCCCGCCTGCACGGGCAGGGCGAAGTGATACTTCCGGGCGAGAGTGCCTATGATGGGATCGCGAAATACTTTCCACCCAACCCCGGTGCACGGGCCATTGTCCGCGTATCGGTCACACGCGTTTCCACCTCCTGCGGCTTTGCCGTGCCGCGGATGGACTTCCGGGAGAACCGGGAAACTCTGGATAAGTGGGCGTTGTCTAAGGGAGAACAGGGCCTGAAGGAGTACCGGGCGCAAAAGAACGTCCGGAGCGTCGACGGCCTTCCGGCATTTGACTCTGAATGAGCCTGAGAAAAACAAAAGACTACCCAGTAGTAACCTACGGGGTGGTCTTTTGTTTGTTAAGTTAGTTCTTCGGTGTGTCTGCTCCCAGTGCCTGGATTTCGGGCTGGGAAAGAGCGCGATTCCAAATGGCAAACCCAGCGATTTTCCCGGCGAATGGCTTGGCCGTGTCCCACGGGCCGGGAGCACCAATACGGACAACGTTTTCGGCGTCTTCCAGGGATATCGCTTCGGACTTGATGGCCTGACTGTCTTTATAGATCGTCAGGGTCTTTCCGTCATAGGTCAGGGTGATCATTTGCCACTTCCCGAGGTCGAACGGTACTCCGGTGGTCACGTCCACATTGCTGCCCCAGAAGTGGATGCCGTCGTGGAACTTGATCAGGTACCGCTGAGTTCCTCCAACTTCCGTTCCGGTGCCGAAGCCACCGATGGCAGTCAGCTCGGTAGGCTGCTGGTCCAGGTAGACGAACTGGTTCATCGTCCAGGGATCGCTGGAGCCGACCGGAAGGCCCGCAATATTCAGTGCCGGTGTCCCGGCTCTAGTGCCATCGAAGATTTGAACGGCGGGAACCGAATAGACCGGCTCATTTTTTGGAACGATCTTGTTCACAGTGACCGTTTGCGTGAATGAAGCATAGAAAGGCTTTAATGCGCTCGTTCTATGGTCAAGGGTCTCACCCAGAGGCTGCACGGGGACTGTCTCCGTGTTGGGGTCCTGCCCTAAGGAAGCGGCCATTACCCGAACACGGCTGTTGACCGGAAGAGTGAATGTCTTCGCACTGTCGGGAACGGCGATCGAATACCGGAACAGGTAGCAGAAACGATACGGATCATTGGTACCGTCCGCCAGCCGCTTGTGGTTGGCATACCAGGCAACGGAGGCAGGCTTGATATAGCCGGGGGTCAGACCTGCGAGCTTGTTCGACCAGTCATAGGTCAGCTCAGGGACCTTCCCGCGCCATGTCCGGTTGTCCCATTGGCCAACATAGCCGTCCCAGCTTTGAATAACACAAGTAACCGGATGGCTGTCCACCAGGAAAGTTGCGGGCGTGTCGCCTCCGACCGCTGCCGCCAGCAGGGAGACCCGGCGGTTCTTACCAGGAGTGAGAATCAGGCGCTGCCCGGCACAGATCACAGCGTTTTTGCGACCTTCCGCGGAAGAGCCGAGGTGGAATGTTGTGCCGTCCGAAACCAGTGTTGCAGGCAGCAGCTCGCCGGGAAGACTCTCGCCGCGCCCGTCGAAGTCCCCACCGCCTGCTTTGCCTGCCGCCGCACTGGCGACATCGGCATTAAACGGCAGAGGGATCGGCGTGCTGCGCGGAGCAGCCAATCGGCTGGGAACCGGGGCAACCGTGAGCGCGAATGCACGAGGCCGGTACGGGTTCATATCAAAGATCAGCTGGCCGTTCTGCACGGTGGCCGGTCCGAGCGGCTGCTCCTGACCGTTGATCTCCCGGGCTGAAAGAATCGGCGTCGCGAGTGTCAGCCGTACGGCATGCGCGGGCAGACCCGACAGTTCATTGAAGCGCACGACTGTTTCTTTGCTGTCTTCCGCTCTCTTGAGTGCAAGGATTTGCACCTGCGGCGTATTGACCCGGGCCAGGGAGAATTCCCGGCCCTGTGCACCGCCGTGCGGCATCGTCTGGAACCCAATCAAGGGCTGGTTCAGACGGGCGGCTTCCCACTGGGTCTGGCCCGATCGCCAATCCCCAATGTGGCCCTGGAGGGCGTAGGTGAACTCGTTACGTCCCCAGTCCTGCGTCGCCTGATGCTGATAGCCGCCGCGCACGCCCGGCGTGTAGAGCAGGGTCAGCCGCACCGTGTTGTCATCGGGCTTGTCAGAGCCATACTTGCAGTCGTCGAGTACGGAGACGCCGTATTTGCCGCTGGTGTCGGTCAGGTCGAACCAGCGATGCGACGGAACTTCGTATTTCTTAGGATCGTTATTGCCGCGCTGGATCGTTCCCAGCTCCCAGTTGTAGGTCGCGAGAGGGTTGGAGACGGTGAGCGGGAAGACGGCTTTCAATGCCGACTGCTTGCCTTTCCAGTCGATCACTGTCGCGAACTCGACACGGTTTCCTGCGCTTCCCGAGGCCAGCCGAATCGTCTGTACGAAGTGCGAGTCTTCAGAATCTCGCGTGACCTGAAGCGCCACGCGGGCGGGGCCATTTTCGACGATCTTGATCGTCGGCGTTCCCGTGACATATGCACGGGGAGCCTTTTGCTGATCTTCCCAGTCCATGTTCCAGGCTGGGAAGCTGCCAGGGTTCTCGTACTGATACGCCAGCCGGGCCGGGGCGGAGAGCATCTCGCGCCTGGCGAGTTTGTCGTAGATACTCGCGACATCACCGCCTGCATCGAGGCGAACTTTGTAGCGCGCGTTTTCCAGGCCGGTGCGTGAGACTTTCAGCGCAGGATCTGCCGCCTGCGCCGTGGCTGCCGGGCGGACATCATAGACCGCAAAGCCAATCGGAGGGGCACTGCCGAGAAACTTCACGGTCAGTGTGTTTCCACTGCGGCTGCTGACCTGGGCCGGGACTTCCCTGCCGTTCGGACCGAAAACGCGGACGCCCAGCGGTGCAGTTTTAGGAAACGTCACTAAGGCTTCCACCATATCCTGACGTGGGCAGGAGAGGGGATTGTAGACCATCAGAGGAACACCCTGCGTGCGCGTGTCCAGGGAACGGGCGACTCCTCCCGCAGACTCTTGCAGCACCCCTGCGAACTCATTCATCGCGATGAGCTGATCGTTCCAGGCGAATTCGTAGGCGGCCGGCAAAGCGGTTCCGGCCATGATATCATGGAACTGACCGGGGAGAAAGCGCAGCCAGGCATCATGGAGACGGGACTGATCGTAGGGCGCGGCTCCCAGCCAGTCGGCAGCGACGGAGGCCCGTTCGGCCGCGTCCGCCAGGATTTCATTCCTGCGGTTCCAGCGTTTCATCGCCGCCTGAGATGACAGCGACCCGGTGGAGTGCTGCGTCAGAAGAATATCACCTTTATAATGCGGCAGGGCAGCCTTCTGAGCGGGTGTGATGTCGCTGAACATTTGGGCCGTCGTGGCAGCGATCACATGCAGCGGGCCGCCGCCATGGACGCTCTCCTCCATGCGGCGTACATCGTCGTCGCCGGGTGCCCCGCCCCGGTCGCCGGTGCCGTAGTAGCGGAAGTCCGCGAAAACACCGGACTTTTTGCCATCGGCATTGACGCGGTCGATCCAGCCCTGGTCATGGCTAAGATCACCGGGAACGCCCTGCACATAGGCCCCAGGATTGAGTGCTGCGACCACTGACTGCCCGTCGGTTCCTTCCCAGACGCCGACGTTAAAGGGGATACCGATTGCAGATCCCCAGGAGAGCTTCTGTGTGTTGAAGCCCGTGAGGCCGCAGTGAACAAAGATCGAGGGCATCGAAGCGGGAAAGCCAAAGCAGTCCGGCACCATAAACTCATTACTTGCGACACCAAATTCTCGCCGGAAAAACTGATTGCCGTAGAGAATTTGACGGATCACCGACTCTTCCGACGGGATATCCACATCTCCCTCTTCGACATTGGAACCGGCCGGGAACCAGCGTCCGGCAGCGACGTATTTTTTAAGCTTGGCGTAGTCTGCCGGGTAATACTCTTTCATCAGCTGGTAGCGATTGGAACCGGTCCAGTTAAATGTATAATCGGGATACTTTTCGAAAAGCTTGAAGTTATCGCGCAGTGTGTTCGGCAGGTATTCCCGGATCACCTGCGGGTAGCTCCAGCACCACTCCGTGTCCAGGTGGGAATAGCCGATGAGGTACAGAGTCGGGTCTTTGGTAAGATCGACGGGGGGCGGAGCCTGTGCAATTGCCAACGTGCCCATCAGGGCCAGTCCGCAGGCGGCGACCAACGTTTTCAGCGTCCCGGCTTTCAGCGTTTTGGCTTTCAGCGTTTTGGCTTTGTAAGTTTTGTGTGTTGGCATGAAGTGGATGCTTTCTCGAGGAGCTTCTAGTTTTTATTATAGCGTATCTTTTCAGGGAACGCGAGGATACTGGGTACAATTGAGAAAGTCGTCGAATTCCGCGAAGAAAGTGCGAGGGTGGGGCATCAAGCCTCTCAAGGAGTCAGTCGCAGAAGTCTGAGGAGCGATTTGGTGCAGAAAAAGTTAACGATGTGACGAGGAGAATGGAAAAGACGATCAGAATGGGAAAAGTGTCATGAACGCAGTGTGGCTGGAGCGGGGCGGGATCGGAGTGGGGGCGTATTTTATCGCGCGTTTCGTTGGCAAGTGGCGCGGGGGCAACAAAGCCCGCGCGATGCTGACCACGCCGCTGGTGGATGTCGCCCTGCTTGAAGCGGTTTTTCACCCACGTCTCAAAGACGGCGATGATCCGGACCTGCTGGCGGAGATACGCGACACGCTCGCGCACCTCAACCGTCAGACCTACGCCGAAGAGTTCTGGAGTTTGAATACCCAGCTCGTAGCACTGGATAAGACACTCGGCCCGGAGCAGAAAGCGACCCTGCGCCGAGTGCTTCTGCGGCTTTTGACAGCGAATGACCGCTGGCTGCAGCTGGTGGGGGCCAAGACGGCCGCGGAGCTGGACCTTAGGGAGGCGCTGCTGCCACTGCGCGGCCTGCTGGAGATGGGTGACACGCAGCGTTTCTCACAGAGCAAAGCGGAATACACCAATGCGGATGCCGTCGACCTGCGTTTCCGGCGCGTGCTGGAGGAATCTCTGGCGACACTTTCTCGGGAATCACTTGCGACCTGAACGCAAAAGTTTGATTACACACGGGATTTCCAAACGACTGACTTCCAGGCGCATTGGCGATTTGCGATGCCCACTGGTGCATAGAAGCCCTCTCAGGCTGTCTGGTCGCTGTTCCAGAAGTGGCAAGGCCGGGAGGATTTTGTGGGCTTAGACATGGCTCCCGAAGACAAAAAAAGGGCAGAGCGGAGCACAGGGGCGCTCCATTCTGCCTTTTGTGTTTGACCCGGTCAAAGCCGGCCCAACGTTTCAAACGCTACTGCTGAGACATTGGGCGCAGCGTAAATCTTCTTCTTCCACACTTTAAAATAATTTGACCTGGAGGAGACGCTCAGTACTGAGGCTGAAAAATCCAGTGATGCCCGCGATGAGCGCTGTCAGCCAGAACGTCTGCGGCTTCCGTCCGTCCGGCTTGCGAGCCATGACTGCCGCCACTGGCGCTTCGGGTGCGGTTTTTCGCAGGGCAGCTTCCGCCTGTGGCAGGCAGCATTCGCCGTACATGATCGGTCCGGCCTGCCAGAGCGGGGAATAGAGCTCGACCCGCTGATCGGCCTTCCGGGCGCAGAACTGGCATAGTCCACCGGTATCCATGCGCATTGTTCGATTGACTTCCCGGTGGGTGTGGTAGAACTCTGCACCGCGAATCGGGGCAGGTGGCGTGATTTTCTCCCTTGTGTAAACTTCCATGGTGATCTCTCCTTATTTTCTACTGCTTTAGTCGAGGTTGTGCATCAAATGGGCCTTCGTCTTACAGGCAGAATTATCGGGGGCTGCGGGGAGATTTCTTAGGGGTAAAGGGTGTGGAGAAAGTAAGTTAGTTGGAACTCGGGGCGCAGAGAGAGAAAGCGGGGCGCAGAGAGAGAAAGTGGGGCAGAGAAAAGAGGGCGGGGGCAAGCCCCGCCCCTACAGAGTGATATTCTGTGCGTTATTACTCTGGATTTGGACGACGCTTTTCAACCGGCACGGCGGCCAGGTCCACTTCAATGCTGCCGTCTTTGAGGCGAGTCGGCAGGGAGGGCAGGTTCGGCAGGATTTCCTGTGGGTGCCGCATGGTCCCGCTGAGGTTTTTGCCGGTGGCGGCAAAGGCGGCTCCGTGGCAGGGACATTCGAACTTTGTTTCGCCTGGCTTCCACCCGACCTGACAGCCTTTGTGGGTGCATTTGGAAGAGACTGCAATTACAGTGGCTGCGGTCTGGCGCGTGACATAAAGTACGGAGCCGTCGGCCAATGTGACTTTCTTCGGCGTGTTTGCCACGAACTCTGCGGATTTGCCGACTGCCGTCCACTGCTCCGGGGTAGGTTTGGCGGTGGCCGAAGCTAGCGGCAGCAGTAGGACAAGGCCGGCGGCAACCGTCTTGAGAACCTCACGCCGGGAAAGGATATCTGGCTGGTCTTCGGGTGCAATATCGGGGGTGTTTGACATAAAATCTCCTTTTTTGTAGGATTACGTAATTCGGCAGGCGTTTAGTTCCGGCGAGTGTTTGACAAACACTGTGAAAAATGCTATTCTTTTTGAGAACTACTCTCTTCCATGAGGTGCAGCTTTTGGCACAACCGCTCGGCACATTTTCGTTTGTTTTGCACTCTCATATTCCCTATGTGCTGGCGCATGGGCGCTCCCCGCATGGCACGGATTGGCTTTCGGAAGCGGCAGCGGAAACCTATCTCCCTCTGCTTGACGCCTGCCTGCGTCTGGTGGCCGAGGAGTTGTCTCCAAAGATCACACTGGGCCTGACTCCGGTGCTGGTCGAGCAGCTGCGCGACCCCAGTTTCCAGGATGAGCTTTCGGACTATTTACGCGGTAAGGTCAGCGCAGCACAGGCCAACCAGGAGCATTTTCGGCGCGAAGGGAACTACCATATGGCGTATCTCGCCCGGTACTGGGAAGACTGGTACGGGCGGGCATTGGTTGATTTCGAGGAGCGGCACGGTCGTGATATTGTGGGCGCGTTTAAAGCACTCCAGGACGCCGGACACATCGAGATCATTACGAGCAGCGCGACCCACGGCTACTCGGCCCTGCTTTCTCAGGATACCAGTGTTCAAGCACAGGTAAAAACGGGCATACAGTCGTATGAGCGGCATTTCGGACGCAAGCCGCGCGGGTACTGGCTGCCGGAGTGCTCTTACCGACCCCGCTACAAGTGGGCACCGTCCGTAGTCGTGCCGGACGTCCCCTGGGAGCCAATTCTGCGCAAAGGCGTCGATGAATTTCTGGCGGAGAACGGGATACAGTACTTCTTTGTCGAAGGCAGCCTGCTGCACGGCGGTGAGTCCCTGGGCGTGTATGCGGACAAGTTTGGCCCTCTCAAAGAGCTGTACAAGCAGTTTCAGAAGGAGACGGTGCAGGTTGAGTACCGCCCCTACACCACCTATCATCCGTACCTGGTTGATTCTTCTGGCGAGGGGAAAAACCCGCCACTGGCGGTCTTCGGCAGGGATACGGCCACTGGTGAGCAGGTCTGGAGCGGCGAACGCGGCTATCCCGGCGATGAGTGGTATTTGGAATTTCACAAGAAGTTCGTGCTGGAAAAAGAAAAGTCTCTGGGCCTGCGCTTCTGGCGTATCAGTCAAGACAAAGCGGATATTGGCTCCAAGTCGCCCTATGAGCCGCACCAGGCAGAGGAGCGGGCTAAAGTGCACGCCGCCCATTTTGTTCCGCTGATCAAAGAGGTGCTGAAGGCGCAGAACGATCCGACTGCAATTGTCACAGCGGTCTACGATACGGAGCTTTTTGGCCACTGGTGGTTTGAAGGGCCCCAGTTTCTCTATCATGCCTTGCGGGAGCTAGCCCTTGACCCGGAAGTGACGCTGCAAACCGTCGGCGAATATCTGGAAAAGAACCCGGCGACACTGCCGGTAACACTTCCTGAAGGCTCATGGGGGGAGGGCGGTTTCCACTATATCTGGCTCAACGAAGAAACGGCCTGGTCCTGGAAGCTAGTCTATGAAGTCGAATCCGAGATGTCTCAGCTCGCCAAAGATTACAGCGATAACCCTGCCTGTCGCACGATTTTAAACCAGGCCGCGCGTGAAGCTCTGCTGCTGATGGCGTCGGACTGGCAGTTCTGCATTTCTACTGGCGGGGCGAAAGACTATTCTGAAGTGCGGCTCCGGAACCACTTCGACAATTTTCAGGCCTTGGCCGGACTGGTGCGCCGTGCTGGGGTCGGAGAGAAACTCTCCGTGGGTGACTGGAAAAATATTGCCGAATGCGAAGCTCGGGATTGTGTCTTCCCTGATATTGAACCGAGGTGGTTCGCCGAGGTGGAGCATCCGGCGGAGTAAAACTGAAGCGTAGAATTAACTCGTAGGATCGTGATTGTATTGGGATCAGCCACCCTCGGCCGTTCAGAGGGCAGGGGCAGGCCCGACGCTCTTGATGTAAATTCGAGAGCCTGACATATAAGAATTATACATACCTTAAGGAGATCGCACTGATGAAAGCCGTCGTCATGGCCGGCGGGGAAGGCACACGCCTCCGCCCGCTCACTTCCAGCCGCCCCAAGCCACTGGTTCCTATTCTCAACAAGCCTTGTATGCAGCATACGATCGAGCTGCTGAAGCGTCATGGCATTACCGATATCGTAGTCACTCTGTATTATCTCGCGGATGAGATCGAAGGCTATTTCGGGGACGGCTCTGAGCTGGGCGTCAATCTGATTTACACGGTCGAAGATACGCCTCTCGGCACCGCAGGGAGTGTCAAGAAGGCCCAGGAGTATCTCAAAGACGATACGTTTATCATCGTCTCGGGCGATGCGCTGACTGATCTCGATGTGGATAAAGCCCTGGCTTATCACCGGGAGAAGCAGTCGGTGGCGACACTGGTTTTGCAGCATGTAGACAATCCGCTGGAATTCGGGGTCGTTATCACGGACGAGAGTGGCCGCATTCGGCGCTTTCTGGAGAAGCCAAGCTGGGGCGAAGTGTTTTCAGACACGGTGAACACCGGAATGTATATTCTGGAGCCGTCCATCTTTGATTACATGGAGCCGGAGAAAAACTACGACTGGTCGCAGGATATTTTTCCGCAGATTCTGGCGGATGAAAAGGCCATGTTCGGCTACGTCATGGGCGAATACTGGTGCGATGTCGGTTCCTTGCAGCAGTATCGACAGGCACAATATGAGATGCTCGGCGGCCAGACCAATCTTCCCATCGAAGGCGCGCGGATGGGCGGAGATATCTGGATTGGAGCGGGAACGGAAATCGACCCGTCGGCACAGATCATCGGACCGGTCTGCATCGGCAAAAACTGCCGAATCAAGGCTGACGCTCATGTTGGACCGGAGACGGTGATCGGCGACAACTGCTTGATCGAAGAGGGCGCGATCCTGCAGCGGGCGATCATCTGGGACTCCAATTATATTGGGGCGCGGACGCAGATCACGGCCTCGACCGTCTGTTTCCGCTGCATGATTAAAGAAGATGTGACGATCCAGGAAGGGGCGGTCGTCGGCGACCGCTGCCACATCGAAGGCGGAAGTACGATCCGGCCTTTGATCAAACTCTGGCCGGATAAAGTGATCGAAGCTGGGTCGATGGTTACGATGAGCCTGATCTGGGGGTCAAAGTGGCAGGGTGCCCTGTTCCAGAATCTTGGCGTGTCCGGCATTGCCAATGTTGAAATGACCCCGGACTTTGCCTGCAAGCTGGGCGCGAGCTACGGGGCGTTTCTGAAAAAAGGCGCGACTGTGATCACCTCGCGGGACTCGACACTGGTCTGCCGAATGCTGAAACGTGGCCTGATCGCCGGGCTGGTCTCTGTTGGGGTCAACGTGCTGGATAACGAAGGCATGCCGTTGCCGATTACCCGGCACACGATCCGTTCCAGCAACGCCGCCGGAGGTATTCATATCCGTCTGGCTCCCGATCAGCCGAATTTAGCACTGGTTGAGTTTTTTGATAAGAACGGCATTTATCTCTCCACCAACGGGCAGCGTAAGATCGAGACGATCTTCTACCGCGAGGACTTCGGGCGCACCGATGCCGATGAAGTCGGTGAGATCAACTATGTGCCGCGTGCCATCGAGCAGTACAGCCAGGATTTCTTCCGGCACCTGAATACGGAGGCGGTACAGAAGCGCAATTTCCGTTTGATCGTTGACTATGCATTCAACCGCATCTCGGGTGTCCTTCCTCAGATGCTGGGACGACTCGAGACCGAGACGGTCGCCTTAAACGCCTACACTGACCCGAAGAAGTCCCCCAAAACACCGGCGGATCGGGCTGAACTGGTCAAAAGCCTGAGTACCTACCTGGTCACGATGAAAGCCGACCTGGGAATATTTCTGGGCGACGACGGCGAGCGGCTGACAGTGGCCGATGAGACGGGGAGTGTTCTTTCCGGCCCGGATCTGCTGGCGGTTTTTGCCTTTCTGGTGTCCCGCGCAAACCCGGGCGCACAGGTTGCGGTTCCAGTTACGGCACCGTCCTCTATCGAACGTATTCTGCAGGCGAACGGTGGTGGCGTCATCCGTACAAAGACCGATGTTCGTGCGCTGATGACGACCGCTGCTGAGAGCAGGCAGGGGATTGCGTTAGCCGGGGATATGTCCGGCGGCTTTATCTTCCCGGAGTTCCACCCGGCATTCGACGGTTTGTTTGCGTTCGCCAAGCTGCTGGAGATGCTGGCATTGCAGGAAATGACTTTGAGTCAGGTCCGTGCGGCCCTGCCCGTTTACTACATGGCGACGGAAACTGTCCCCTGTCCCTGGGAACTCAAAGGGCGGATCATGCGTGTTCTAACCGCTGAAAGCGAAGGGACAAACACGGAGCTGGTGGATGGGATTAAAACCTACCGTGACGACGGCTCCTGGGTGCTGGTACTGCCCGACGCTTCCGAGCCGTTTTTCCGCATCTATGCCGAGGCCGCCAATCAGGACGCGGCCAATGAGCTGGTGCATCGGTATACGATGAAAATTGGCGGTCTGAAGACGGTGGCGTAAAAGCAGGGGACGCTATCAGTTCTGAATTCGTGACTGACAGCAGCGGAGGATCAAAAGGCCCGGATTTCCCAATCCGGGCCTTTTCCGTATTTGCCCCCCTGCTCGCAGAGCCGCCCGTCTCCCTTGAGCATCTTCACCGTTTCCGATTTGCGGCCGACAAGGTCTGAATACGAGCGATGAAACTGAAGGCCGGAAGCTCTTCTGTGGTATACTAATTCCCACTAATCGAATGGAAACCCCAGGGGATGGGCAGAGGAGAGAAAACGTGGTTGTGTGGAAGCGAACTGTAGCGTGTGGCGAAGTGTCGGAAACGGTGGTCGGACAGACCGTGACCCTGAACGGGTGGGTCAACCGGAACCGGGACCAAGGCGGGATCGTCTTTCTGGACCTGCGTGATCGGTCTGGCGTGGTGCAGGTTGCCGTTAACGGCAGCGATGCCCCCGAGGCGCTGGCGATTGCGGAAAAAGTACGCTCTGAATTCTGCCTCAGTGTCCGCGGCGTTGTTCGCCCCCGCCCGGAAGGCACGGAAAACCCCAATCTCGCCACGGGTGGGTACGAAGTGGCCGCTCAAAGCATCGAAGTGCTGAATGCCGCAAAAACACCTCCCTTTCCCATTGCCGAAGATAAAGATGTGGACGAGATGCTGCGGCTTAAATACCGCTACCTCGACCTTCGCCGCCCGGTAATGTATGAGAAGATGCGTCTTCGCCACGAAGCCATCCGGCTGATACGTGAATTCATGTACGGGCGCGGCTTTCTGGAGATCGAGACACCTATTCTGACTCGCTCGTCTCCGGAGGGCGCACGCGATTATCTGGTGCCGTACCGCCTCGAGGCTGGCCTGTTTTACGCACTTCCGCAGGCTCCCCAGCAGTTCAAGCAGCTCCTCATGGTCGGCGGCATCGAGCGGTATTTTCAGATCGCCAAATGCTTCCGCGATGAGGCCCAGCGTGCCGATCGCCAGCCGGAGTTCACGCAGCTCGACCTGGAAATGTCCTTTGTTGAGCAGGACGATGTTCTGGAAGTCGTTGAGTCTCTCTACTCCGAGATTATTCCTAAGATTTCGCCAAAATCAGTCGTCACACCCTTTACACGCCTGACTTACGATGAGTCCATGGCACGTTACGGCTCGGACAAACCGGACCTGCGCTATGGCCTGGAGCTGAAAGACGCCGCCCCGGTGCTGGCGAACACGCAGTTCTCAGTCTTCCAGAGCGTCCTTGCCAGCGGCGGACAGGTCAAGCTGATCCGCTACCCCCAGGGCGCGGCGCTCTCCCGCAAAGAGATTGACGATCTGACGACACTGGCGAAAACCATGGGCGCGAAGGGGCTGGCCTACCTTCTCGTCACGGAGGAAGGTGTCAAGTCGCCGATCGCCAAGTTCCTGTCCGAAGAAGAAATCACCGGGCTGGTGGCTCTGGCCGAAGCTGTGCCAGGCGACCTGGTGGCATTTGTCGCCGATACGCCGGAGACTGTAGCCAAGACGCTGGACCGCCTGCGCCGCGAGATCGCGGCTCGGCAGAAGCTGGCTGACCCGAACGTTCTGCACTTTGCCTGGGTCACCGACTTTCCAGTGTTTGACTGGGACGAAGAGGCGAAGCAGTGGACTTTTGCCCACAACCCTTTTGCGATGCCGCATGCCGAGCACCTGGACTTTCTCGAATCTGATCCTGCTCGCTGCCGCGCGTACACCTACGATCTGGTCTGCAACGGCTCCGAGGGGGCATCGGGCAGTATCCGTATCCACAAGCGCGATATTCAGGAGCGTATTTTCAAGATGCTGGGCAAGAGCGACGAGCAGATTCAGGCGCAGTTCGGCCACATGCTGGATGCGTTTGATTACGGCGCACCGCCCCATGGCGGCATGGCTCCCGGACTGGACCGTCTGATCATGTACCTGACTGACGACGACAACGTCCGCGAAGTCATCGCCTTCCCGAAATCCGGCGGCGGCTTTGACCCGATGATGGACGCCCCGTCGGAAGTCGAAGAGATACAGTTGAAAGAGCTGCACCTGACAGTGAACTATCCGCCGAAAAAAGGGGAGAAGGCGTAAAGAGGAAGAAGGCGTAAAGAGGGAGAAGGGGTAAAGAGGCGGAGGCTTACGCGGCAGATTTGCTCAAACGGGATATTGAAAAGTCTGCCTTGCTACCAATCGAAGTCAATCCTTTTGCCGATCTCGTGGAAGCAGCAAAACGAGAAACCTTTTTGCCTTTGCCGCAAGGCTCCGATGAATGAAGGACAGCATTGCGAGATATGGGGAAGGGACGGCAAGGTGTCATCTTGTCCATTGAAGCGACTAGCCGCGAGAGCATTTATGAGGACGATATGCGATGACACTCGCGGATACTTCGATCCTTCTCCGTTTGCCGAATCCTATTGACCCCCGGCGAGCAGTGACGGAGGCGTCACTGTCCACTCTCAAAGGGCGCGGTGAGCCTGTCGTCGTCGTACGCCAGAACTTTGTGGAGTTCCGTGGTGCAGCATCCAGGCCTATTGACGTAAATGGCTTGGGAATGTCACCGGAAGAAGTGGATGCGGAACTGGATCGTCTGGAAATCATATTTACCTACTTGCCTGAGCTTGAGGACGTGTATACGGTGTGGCGTCGGCTATGCCGGTCAGCAGGCGTTTCCGGCAAGCAGGTCCATGATACACGCTTGGCAGCCGTCTGTATTTGCTCCGGCGTCCAGACTATTCTCACACGGAACACGAAGGATTTTGTTCGGTTCCTGCCATTTGTTCCCGGGCTGGCTGTTCTCACCCCAGATGACGTTCGCGCTGAATAACTATTCGCTACACAGAAGATTTGGCTTGAAAGGTTGCCGCAGTAAATGTTGACAGTGGAGAGTCTGAATATTCCCCAGTTTATCGCACGTACGGACACGGGCACAGCGCAGCGGGGACGGAGCTATTTCCTGCAGGGGAAGGCGCGAATTCGGCGAATCGAGCAGCAGTACGCGGAGCTGACGGTGCAGGGCACACGCCTGTATCAGCTTCGGTTCCGGCTGAACAGTGACGGCAGCGTGGTCGCTAGCTGTGATTGCCCGGTCGCCGAAGGAGATGCGGAGATTATCTGCAAGCATAAGGTCGCCGGGGCACTGGCACTTCGGAACCATCTCATTCAGAACCCGCCGGTGACCTGGGAGACGGTTTTGACGCAGGCACTCAAGGTCTCGCCGCGCACCATTGTGCCGGGACGCTTTATCTTGTTTTTCAGCCTTCAATCCCGTGCAAATGCCTGGGGCGGCTATCCGTATGCACTGCCAATCAGTCACTTCACGGAAGAGATGCTGGAGGATCCAGAGGCTCTGGCCCAGCATATCACGGTGCAAAACCTTTCCAGTCAGGTCAAGGCCGTGCGCAGCCTGGGTGACCCCCGGCGGTTTGCGCTGGCCTTCGGGGGAGATCGGGCGACCCTGATCTCGCTGCTGAGTGCATTTGAGAACACCTATTCTTACTATTACGAGCGGTCTACGGACATCAAAGCACTGCTTCCACTGCTGGCGGGGGGCGCGATCTTTCGTGGGACGGAAAACGATCCCCTGCGCAGCCTGCTGTATGTGGCTGCGGAGAGCGGGAAACCGTCGCTGGATTTGCAGGAAGTCGGCGGCGGCTTCGAGCTGCAGGGCACAGTGCAGGTGGGACCACAGACGTTTTCCCTGCAGCCGGAGAAGTCTCAGATCCTCCTGGCCGACCCGCTCTGGCTGCTGTCGGATCGGACAATCTTCCAGGTGGAAGACTCCGGCGAAGTGGTCAAGACGCTGCTCGAAAACCCGAATCTTTCCATCCCTGCCGCTGAAACGAGTAAGTTTTTAGACAAATTCCTGCTGCCCCTGGCAGAGAAGGTCGCAGTCACGGGACAAACACTCGCCTGGGATGAGCTGAACGATACGGTGCCCAGCCCACGCCTCTATCTTGGCGAAGAGGGCGGTCAGATGCTGGTCAGCCTGCGTTTTGGGTACGGGGAGTTCGATCTGCCCTACGAGAAGTCCCTGCCGATGACCAGTCTTTTGCGTAAGCCGGAGACGATGACGCTCGTGCGTATTACACGCCGCCCCGAAACCGAGCTGGAGACGTGGAGCCGGGTCTCCGACTTCGGCCTGAAGCGCGGGGATGAGCCAAACCAGTTTGTGCTCCGTGCCCGCACGGATGTCGTGGATTTTCTGCTCAAGCAGGTTCCCAAGCTCACTGAAGCGGGCTTCGAGATCTATGGAGAACGCGAGCTGGCGTCGGCCCGGGTCAACCGCAGCCAGCCGAAGATTTCGTTCCAGGTCTCCTCGGGTATCGACTGGTTTGATGTGGATGCCGTCGTGGAGTTTGGCGAAACTCAAGTGTCGCTGAAAGAGATACGCAAAGCCGTGCGCCGTAAAGAGCGTTACCTGAAGCTGGCGGACGGCTCAATCGGCGCGATCCCGGACGAGTGGGTGGAAAAGTATCGGTACCTCTTTGCGATGGCCGAGGACGGTGAAACGGGCCTGAGGCTGGCGGGGCATCAGATTACCCTGCTGGATCAACTTCTCAGCGAAGGCGAGCGTGTGCAGGCGGACGAAGAGTTTCAGAACCGTCTGCGCCAGCTCCGCGAGTTCAAGGAGATCAAGCCGCATGCCCTGCCGAATGGTCTGTGCGGGGAGCTGCGCCCCTACCAGAAATCGGGATACGACTGGCTGCATTTCCTGCATGAGTACCGTTTTGGCGGCTGCCTCGCTGACGATATGGGGACGGGTAAGACGATTCAATGTCTGGCATTTTTACAGTCGCTTTCCGAGAGCCATGAGGCCAAAGCCGCGACGCTGCTGGTGCTGCCGCGATCCCTCATCTTCAACTGGGAGCGCGAAGCTGAGAAGTTTACGCCTAACCTGCGCCTGCTTAACCACGCGCATGCAACACGGGCCAAAGACTTAAAACAGTTTGACGAATATGATCTGGTGCTGACGACCTACGGCATTTTGCTGCGCGACATCGAGATGCTGCGGCAGCACCGCTTTCACTATGTCGTCCTGGATGAAGCTCAGGCGATTAAAAACCCCGTGTCTCAATCTGCTAAAGCGGCACGACTGCTGAACTCAGACCACCGCCTGACTCTCACCGGCACGCCGGTTGAGAATTCGACTCTGGAGCTATGGTCGCAGTTCTCGTTTCTGAACCCGGGCCTTCTCGGGACACTGGACACATTCCGGGGAGAGTTTGCCGGACCGATCGAGCGGCATCAGGATGAAAAGGCGGCGGCGTTCCTGCGGCGCATGGTGCATCCGTTCATTTTGCGACGCACCAAAGACCAGGTGGCGACGGAGCTTCCGCCGCGCACCGAGCGGCTAATCTATACGGAAATGGAGCCGCCGCAGCGGAAGCTGTACGATAAGATGCGTGATCAGTACCGGGCACAGATTCTAGGCATCATGGACACGGAACCCGAAAAAGAGGGTATCAATGATGCGCGCATGAAGATACTCGAAGGCCTGCTGCGGCTGCGTCAGATCAGCAATCACCCGAGGCTGGTCGAGCCGCTGACTAAAGCCGGCTCCGGCAAGTTCGATATGCTGATGGAGACGCTGGAGACGCTCCGGGCTGAGGGGCACAAAGCCCTTGTGTTTTCGCAGTTCGTGCAGATGCTGAAGATCATTCGTGAAGCGTTGGATGCCCGTGGCATTCCTTACAGTTATCTTGACGGCAGCACGAAAGATCGGCAGTCCCGGGTGGATACATTCCAGGATGATCCAGAGATCCCTTTCTTTCTCATCAGTCTCAAAGCGGGGGGCGTCGGCCTAAATTTGACCGCGGCAGATTACGTGATCCACGTCGATCCCTGGTGGAACCCAGCCGTCGAGATGCAGGCAACGGACCGAACCCACCGGATCGGTCAGGACAAGCCGGTATTCGTCTATAAGCTGATCGCCCGCGACTCGGTCGAAGAGAAGATTCTGCAGCTGCAGGACCGCAAGCGGGCGCTGGTCAGCCAGCTCATCGGCACGGAGACGGGTTTGTTTAAGTCGCTCACCCGGTCTGATATCGAGGCCTTGTTTACGTAGACGACGGCTATTCGTGCAGGAGAGATCTTCCTGCATGGCGAAGCCATACCTGTCGAAGTTATAGGAGACAACGCGATGAAGCAGATATTAGAAACATACCGGGAAGCGGCAGCAGTGCTGCCGCCGCAGATCAAGCGGTGGCACTTGACGGGGGCAGGCCTGGACGCGCTGCATGAGGCGACGGTGCTGCTGCCGACCTTTGGGCCGGATGAGCTTCTGGTGCGGCATGACACGTGCGGTATCTGTTTCTCAGACATAAAAATTATTAACCTTGGTCCGGAGCATCCACGCCTCACGGGGCGTGATATGCAGTCTGAGCCTGTGGTCATGGGCCATGAAGTCGCACTGACGGTTGTGGGAGTAGGCGACAACGTCAAAGGGCAATTCAAAATCGGTCAGCGGTTTATCATTCAGGCGGACGTTTACTACCAGCACCAGAACCTGGCGTATGGCTACCAGCTCGATGGCGGCATGGCGCAATACGGCCTGGTGACAAAGGAAGTCCTGCAGGGCGATGAAGGCTGCTACCTTCTCCCCATCCAGGACGGCACGGGATATGTGGAAGCGGCGCTGGTGGAGCCCTGGGCCTGTGTTGTCGCGGCGTATGAGTATCCTTACCGGAGGGGACTAAAGGATGGTGGGCGCCTGCTGATTGTCTCTGTTAACGGTGCAGATCTGACACCGGACGACGTGCCGGGGCAGCAGCCAGCGTCGATAGTAAAGGTAAATGCCGCAGGAGCGGACTTCGCTCATCTTAAATTGGAGGGCGGCGGGTTCGACGATATTTTGGTTTACGGGACACCGGAGCCGGACGTACTGACCGCCATCATGGGGTGTTTAGGTCTGGGTGGCATCCTAAATCTGGTGCTGGACAAGCCGCTGGAAGGGACGGTTCCAGTGGATGTGGGCCGGGTGCATTACGAGCAGCACCTGTTTGTTTCCACAGATGACCCGAATAAACTTAACAATGCCTATTCAAGCAACACCCGGTCTGAAATCCTGCCGGGCGGCAAGGTGTGGTTTGTTGGCGCGGGCGGGCCGATGGGCCAGATGCATTTGCAGCGGGCCGTGATGCTGGACAATCCCCCGAAGACTATTGTCGTAACCGACATGAGCGATGAGCGACTGCAGCGTATCCGATCACGATTCGGCAAGCTGATGGATGAGCGCGGCATCGAGCTTATCTTAGTCAATGTTGAAGCAGGCGGCGACCCAGCGGCACACGGACCCTTTGACGATATCGTGAATATGGTTCCCAGCCCTGGTTTGATCGCTGCTACCGTGCCGCATCTCGCTGAGAACGGAATCTATAATATTTTTGCGGGCCTTGCCAAAGGGGTCACAGCGAATTTAGACCTGGGCACGATTCTCACGAAAAACCAGCGGCTTGTCGGTACTTCGGGCTCGAGTATTGCGGACCTGCGGCGGACGCTGGAGCTGGTGGAAACCAGGAAGCTTTCGACGAATGCCAGTCTTGCGGCTATCGGTGGTCTGCCTGCGTTCCGGGACGGCCTGGCGGCAGTCAAAGCGGGGCGGTTTCCCGGCAAGGTTGTGATATTTCCTGGAATTGACGACCTGCCATTGCTGTCGATCGATGATCTGAAAGTGAATCTTCCAACGGTCTACGCGAAACTTGAGGACGGCACATTCTGGACACTGGCGGCTGAAGAAGAACTTCTCAATCTGAAATTAGGAACATAATCCATGCGACTCCTTAACAAATCGGCGATCGTCACCGGCGCGGCCCAGGGCCTCGGCGAGGCACTGGCTCGGAGGCTGGCGCTGGAAGGCTGCGACGTCCTGCTGGCGGATATCAACCTGGATAAGGCCCGCATTGCCGCCGACGCCATCGAGCGGGAAACGGGCCGGCGAACCGGGGCGACCCAGACGAATGTCGCCAATGAGGCCGACGTGGCGGCGATGGTGGACGAAGCGGTTCGTGCGTTCGGCAAGCTGGATATTCTGGTTGCGAATGCGGGGATCGTCCGTGCCCACGACATCACCGAAATGCCGCTGGCCGAGTGGCAATCCGTTTTAGATATTAACCTGACCGGGTATTTCCTTTGTGCACAGGCCGCTGCCCGCGCGATGATTCCTGGTAAAAGTGGCGCTATTATTCAGATCAACTCCAAATCGGGCAAAAAAGGCTCATTTCGCAATTCCGCCTATGCCGCCTCGAAATTTGGTGGCATCGGTTTGACGCAGAGCATTGCGCTCGACCTGGCCCCGCATAACATTCGGGTGAATGCGATCTGCCCCGGCAACCTGCTGGATGGCACCCTGTGGCAGGAGTCCCTGCTCGGTCAATACGCCAAAACGCAGGGCTTGTCCCCAGACGAAGTGCGGGCGAAATACGAATCTCAAGTGCCCCTCGGGCGCAGCTGCACCTATGAAGATATCGCGAACGTCGCCGTCTTTCTCGCCTCTGATGATTCCGCCTACATGACGGGACAGGCGATCAATGTGACGGGCGGACAGGAAATGCGCTAACAGAGTCTCTGAAATGTAATGTCGAAGCAGGAGCCACGGATTGGAAATCCGAGGCTGGAAAAAGCCCACCGTCAAAGCGACGTTCAGAGAGTGATGCGCGGCCTTCCAATCAATTTCTTGCTTCCCTTGGACGCTGGGCTTTTCGGAGCCTCGGATTTCCAATCCGTGGCGACTTAGGTTATCAATGGCATCGTGTATACACGGATAGAACAGGGAACCTCCATGCAACTTTCGCGAATCACCACATTCGGTGCCGGGCTGGCTCTTCTCGCGCTTGGCTTTCTAGCACCGCACTCCGCGGCAGCCAAGCCCACCACCAAACCGACCGGCGTCCTCAGCTACACGGTGCAGGACATCAACGGCAAATCCGTTCCCCTGTCTCGCTACGCGGGGAAGGTGCTGCTGATCGTCAATACGGCGTCGCTCTGCGGAAACACCCCCCAGTACAAATCGCTCGAAGGTCTGTACGAGAAGTACAAAGGCTCGGGACTGCGGATTCTGGCCTTCCCTGCCAATAACTTCGCTCAGCAGGAGCCGGGTACAAACGCGGAGATCCACCAGTTCTGCACCGCGAAATACGCCACGACCTTCGACCTATTCAGCAAAATCTCCGTTCAGGCCCCGAATCAGGCTCCGCTCTATACATTCCTGATCAGTAAGTCTACTGACCCGAAGTTCGGCGGAGAGATCGAATGGAACTTCGCCAAATTCCTGATAGGCCGCTCCGGCAAAATTGTCGCCCGCTTCCCGGCCGGTCACGACCCGCTTTCGGCGGATGTCGTGGGGGCGGTGGAGGGGGAGCTGAAGAAGCCTGCCCACTGACACTGGTCTTGAGAAACTATGGAAGAACAAACCCTTCTAGGGCTGGTCCATGCCCGTGTCCGGCTGATCCCGCTTGGCCAGGTCATGTCTTATGGTCAGGTTGGGGATGAGGTCGGCTGTTCGGCGCGGGAGGCGGGTTGGGCGATGAACCAGGCACTCCGGGAAGAGATTCCCTGGCAGCGTGTGATGGGCAGCGACGGGACTCTCCGGATTGGAAAACGGTCGCCGTCACTCATGCAGGCACAACGGGAGCTGCTGGAAGCGGAGGGTGTCACGTTCAAAGCGAATGGCTGCGTGAATATGGCGAAGCACCAAGTGGGAATCATCGGGGAAAAGGCACTCAAGACTCTGGAGCTGGAACTATGATTTGCGCCGCACTGCTGCTCGCTCTGCTCTCGGTCGGACCAGGCAAAACCTATGCGAAACCCAGTCAAGCCGCGGCGGCTGCACGGGACGGCGATATGGTGGAAATTGCGGCGGGAGCCTATCCGGGCGACGTGGCGGTCTGGCGGGCCAGCCGCCTGACGCTGCGCGGCAAAGGTGGCCGGGTAGTGCTCGATGCCCGGGGGCAGAGTGCCGAGAGAAAAGCGATCTGGGTCATAAAGGGCAATGACACGCGGGTGGAGAATATCGTGTTCACTGGAGCGTCGGTCCCCGACCGGAATGGGGCGGGTATTCGGCAGGAAGGGCAGGGACTGATCGTGAGCAACTGCTTTTTTCATGATAATGAAAATGGCATCCTGGCAGGTGCATCGCCCAAAAGCGATATTGTCGTCGAAAACTCCGAGTTCCGGCACAACGGACAGGGGGATGGCTACTCGCATAACCTGTATATTGGACACATTCGCAGCTTTACTCTGCGCGGCTGCTGGTCCCATGATGCCCATGCGGGGCATGACGTCAAATCGCGGGCGGATGTCAATAGCATCATCGCCAATCAGATCAATGATGACGCAGGTTCAGACACTTCTTACCTGCTGGATTTCCCTAACGGTGGTGAGTGCCGGGTCATAGGCAACCTGTTTGAGCGCGGCACGAGCGCGGCAAATGGAACGCTGATCGATTTTGCGGAAGAAGGCGCGGTCAATCCGAAACAGGCGCTGGCACTGGTCAATAATACACTTGTGAATATTCGGCCAAATGCGATTTATCTCCGTGTGAAAATGCCCTCTGACTTACGTGTCGTCAATAATTTGTTTGAGGGGTCTGGACAACATATCGTTGGGGCATTGGTGCCGGAAGACAACAAAGGGAACAGCCCGGGCAGGCTGGGGGACTACGACCTGACGCCGCATCTGCAGTACGCTGCGCCGACGGGCACAAAAGCGCGGCCGCCGCAAGTGCCGCTGCAACTGGGCGCGTTTGCCGCCCCAGCGGATAGGAAAAAGCTTTGAAGATACATGACATCAGCTTCGCGGTTTCGGAAAAGACTGTCACGTGGGATAATACGGAGCAGGGATTTTCGAAAGTGTGGACGTCGGAACTCGGCAATCTGGGAGCGAGCTGCAACGTGTCCGTGCTGACCACTGGAACGCACACCGGAACCCATCTCGATGCCCCGCTGCACTTTATCCCCGAGGGTATGAGCCTCGACGCTCTCGATCTCAGCACATTGGTCGGCCCTGCCCAAGTCGTCGAGATTTTTGGCCGGGATCAAGTGACGTCAGCGGATTTGGAAGGGGCAGGAATCACGTGGGGGACGGTGCGGGTACTGCTGAAGACTGACAACACGCGGCTGCGGCGAAAAGATAACCCTCACTTCGACAGTGGCTATGTCGGCCTCGCCCCCAGCGGGGCGCAGTGGCTGGCGAGCCATGGAATCCGTCTGGTCGGGATTGATTATCTTTCGATTGGGCCGTATGGGCCAATGAATACGGAGACGCACAAGATAGTTTTAGGGGCCGGGATGGTGGTCGTGGAGACGCTGGTGCTGGACAACATCGCTCCCGGCAAGTACACCCTGATCGCTTTGCCTCCCAAGTTTCAAGGCCTCGAAGGCAGTCCCTGCCGCGCCCTGCTGATAGAAGGAGAAATTACATGAGTGAAGAACAGACCTCGGAGATTTCGCTGAAGGAAATCGACATGGATCATCTGGAGAATGTCGAGGAAAACCGAGAAGCGGTGGAATTTCGGGTGAAGCTCTCCGGTGTGCCCACTGAAGTGTGGCGGAACGAATTCAACCAATCATATCTGCATATGCAGCATACGCTCAAGCCGCCGCTGCGGCTGGAAGGCGATGTGCTGTACGTCATCTTTCTGCCGCGCTATGTTGGCGAGCTAGCCGGCTTTTTCGATTTTTTGGCGGGTGTGTTAAAAGTGTCAAATGCTGAGGCGCATCGGACGGCGGACCTGCATACTTCTAGTGCCCAGGAGAAGCAGAAAACGGATTTCCGAGAAGCGCTGCGGGTGATCACGCTGCCGACTTGACTCCCTAGAGGTCAATCCGAGTACTCCATGACATGATTGCGATCGCGTACCATGACACAGGAGGTTTCCTCGGCGGTCGCAATATCGAGCGTGCTGCCGTCTTCAAATACGAGCTGCAGTGTCGTGTCCGCCTGACGGACAGCGGATACCGTGCCGCCATCGGCAATCGTGAGCGCTGTTCCATCCGTCTGCACGGTCATCTGCGACCCATCGCTAAACTGCACGGTCAAAACTGGATCGACGGTACTAGTTCCGGTAATTGTGCGGCCTAAGATCAGGCGTGTCAGCTTCTGGTTTCTTGCCAATTGGGAGCCTCGTTTCGGTCTTTTTTTGGGGATTAACGGCTTTTTGCGGCGACATATCCCTGCGACTGCGCATCCGCTTCGGACAGATAGAGACCCTGCTTGGTCTTTCCGTAATAGCGCGAGCCGGGTGGGAAGTATTTGCCGGACTTCAAATTGACCCAGACTTTATCACCGGTGTGAGACTGGGCAGGCGAGCTGGAAGTGATCGGGGAGCGGCGGCTGTTCCGGGCGCGGCCGGCACCTTTTGTCAGTGGCAGCTGCGTGCGGAAATATTTCTGATAGGCAGCGATCCAATCGGTCGCGATCTCCCGCTGGGCCGCTGCCAGGTCGAGATGACCCTTGCACACTTCGGAATGCAGCCGGTTTTCCAGCGCATCTTTGACGTGGGCATTCCAGGGCTGCGTGAGATAGGACTGCGGCCAGAGATTTTTTACCGAATTGGAACCGCCAAGCTGCAGGCTGATGAGATGATCAATCTCGTACTCTCCGGTCTTATGCTGTGTAATCCCATACGCGGCGTAGACCTTGCGCTTGACGCCTATGGGGACGTTGCGGACTTTTTTGCTGTAGCCGGGAACGCAGATATCTTCCTTTGTCACGGGAAGTACCCCCCCAGGCGTCATCACCGGGTCGGGACGCAGGGGGGCATTCTGCTGGAAGGGACCCGCGAAGGCGGGCCGAGGCGCGTTGACGGTGCTGCCAAGCAGAGCCAATGCGAGGCTGAAGAAAAAAACGGCTCTGTGTAAGGTGCGTATCCGCATTGTAGTTACTACGCCTGGGGCCAGTCGGGATTCGCTCCAAACCGAATGGGATCGAAGGCATCACGCCCGATACTCGTCTCATAGGTATTGATTTTATCATGCATGCGCATGACACTGCGTTCGGCCTCGCCGGGATCGAAAACATCCCACAAAGCGGTCAGGCGCATGACACCTTGATCGTCGGGAATTTGTTTGCTGCGCTTCAGTCCGTTATCGAGGGCTTTGCGGCCGGCGACGGTCATGTTCTCAAGAACTGGGCCGATGACGTCACGCTGGAACTCTTTCGGGCCGTAAACTCCCGTGCGATAGATCGTTTCAGCGATGGCCGGCCAGTTGGGGATGATATCCTGTGCCGGCATGGCGAAGTGGGAGATCACGTCGTGTATGCCCTGCAAAGTTTCCTCCGGGAAGTAGTAGAGAAAGAGCCGCGCCCCTTCCAGGAAAAATGCATAATGTGCGGCTTCATCGACGGCCAGCAGGGTACAGGCACGCGCCAGCACGGGGTCGGTGGCGGAAGCGCCAACTTTGCCGGATTCCCCCCGGGCGATTTTGGCAAAGTTCAAATAGTTGATCTGCGTTGCCCGTTCCTGAAAGACTGTGTAAAGCAGCATGTGCAGCGGGTCATCCCAGGGCAGGGTCCAATTGTTGTTACGCAGCTGCCACTTGTAATGCTCAATGGCTTCTGGGGTGCGTCCGCGTGAAAACAGCAGGGCGTTTTCCCAGGTGTTGGCATGGCGCTCTTCTTCCGCTCCCCAGCGCAGCTGGAAGTTGGATCGGCCGCTGCTCTGCCGAACGATGCGCAAAATCTCACTCGTGTAGTCGGGTGTATACTGCTCAACTGCGAAGAAGCCCTCGATCAGCTGAATCACATCGGCAGAATGATCCTGACGGAGTTCGCGCCAGGCAAATTCCGAATCGGGGTTCCAGTTACGCATCTGCTGTGAGCGTGCGACATACCAGCGGTAAAGGCCCAGAATGGCCCGTTCCACCAGTCGCTCACGCTCAGCGCGGCTGAGCAGTGTCACCGGGAAATCTTTGGGTGCATCCTCAAGAAAATCCGGGGGAGAGACATATTCGTATTGCTGGCTGCCATTGCCGGGAAGCGTATTGACGGTCATAGATGCCTTTTCTAAATCTTTTGGGTAAACACGATTTACTAACGATTAATGATACCCCATGACCAGGGTTTTTGCGCAATTTGGCAAAAAACGACCGGATGCGGTATTCTCTAAAAAATGGTTTGGGAGAGAGTGAATCTTGACCTATCTTCTGATGAAAATATTTACCGTCACATGACTTACGCCGTCTTTCTACTGGTTTTCCTTCTGATTCCGATCATAATACTTGCCTTGGCGGTCCGCCGCCGCTGGCAGGGGCGCTATCTCGCCGCCTGCGCAGCGGTCTGCGGACTGGCATTTGTCTACACGTCACCATGGGACAATCACGCGGCAAAAATCAAGCTTTGGACCTATGATCCCGTGTTCGCACCGCCCAGTCATTTCGTGCTCTTTCTGCCCTGGGAAGAGTACGCGTTTTATTTCGCCCAGGGTATTTTTCTCTGCCTCCTGCTGGTGCTGCTGTCGCGCTATTTCAAGCCCTCCTCGAAAGGGCACGAACTATGAGCCATCTGGCGTATCTAAGCTACGAGCTGTGGTGGGCATTGCCAGTCGTTGCCGTGCAATGGATCGTGGCCGGGCGTGAGCTGTGGCGCTGGCGTCGCCTGCTGCTTGTGACCGTATTTCTGGCAACTGCCTATCTTGGAGCCTGCGATGCCTTTGCACTAGGGCACGGGATCTGGCGGGTGGATCCTGCACGGGTTGTGGGCCTCTATGCCGGGCCGCTGCCGCTTGAAGAGCTGGTGTTTTACTTTGTGACCAATATCATGGCCGCGCAGGGATTTGTGATGATCGCCGGATATTTGCGGGAGCGGAAATCCGGAATAAGCCGTAAAGAGGACTGAATGAGCGCAGCAATCGAAACAAAGAATTTGCGGAAAGAATATGGGGGAGCAGTCGGGCGTCCGGCATTTACCGCCGTGCAGGATCTGTGTCTCTCGGTGCCGCGTGGTCAGGTCTTCGGGCTGCTGGGGCCAAACGGCGCAGGCAAAACGACCACGATCAATATGCTGCTGGGGAATATCAAGCCAACTTCGGGAGAAGC
Organism: Armatimonadota bacterium; assembly: GCA_025354405.1. GTDB lineage: Bacteria > Armatimonadota > Armatimonadia > Armatimonadales > Capsulimonadaceae > JANXMY01. The sequence goes on along the minus strand of JANXMY010000184.1, from coordinate 18,879 downwards.
CTTTCTTCTGGGGCAGCCGGTAGGGAATCAGGAGGCACGGGCACATCTGGGATTTCTGCCGGAGAAGTTTCAGTTCCATGAGTTTTTGTCTGCTGAGGAGTTTTTGGACCTGCATGGGAAGCTCTACGGCATGAGTAAGGCGGCGCGGAAACGACGCATTCCCGAAGTGCTGGAACAGGTCGGCTTGATCGCCCGCCGCAAAAGCCGCCTGAGTGAGTTCTCCAAAGGAATGCAGCAGCGTGTGGGGCTGGCACAGGCGATCCTGAACGACCCGGACCTGGTGATACTGGACGAGCCGACCAGTGCGCTGGACCCTCTGGGGCGGCGAGAGGTGCGCGATATCGTGGCGGGCCTGAAAGCTGCCGGAAAGACAGTTCTGCTGAACTCCCATCTGCTTTCCGAGATCGAGATGTCCTGCGACCAAGTGGCGATTCTGAAGTCTGGTCAGGTGATCCGGCAGGGTAAAATCGATGACCTGCTGGCGGCACCGACCATCGTGAAGATGCGGGTTCAGGCGCAGACTCCTGGGCTGATCACGGCTCTTGAAACACTCTCGCGGACGGTGGAAGTCACGGGTGAGGAGATTGCGGCGACGATCAGCGAAGAGGGAGCCATCTCGGAGCTGGCCGCGACTGTGGTCGGGCATGGCGGCCGCCTTTTATCCCTCGTTCCAATGCGAGAAACGCTGGAAGACTTATTTATTCGAGTAGTTGAGAGGGACGCGGTTTGATTCACGGCATTCTCATTCTGGCTGGATTGACGATCAAAGAGGCCATCCGGCGGCGGGTATTTCTGGCGGCACTGATCATCTCCGCGCTCTACCTTGGGTTTGCGTTCCTGCCGCTGCATATCCACGTCGGACTATTTGTAGGGCTGGATTTGCCGACGGCTAAGAACAACACCGGGCGGATTTTTGCGTGGCTGGGCTGCGGCACGATCAAGTTTTTTGGGGCCGTGCTGGCGGTCGCCCTGTCGGCGGGGGCGATCACGTCGGAGATCGATCGGGGAGTGCTGTCGGTGATCGTGCCGAAGCCGATTCCGCGTGCCGCCATCTACCTGGGCAAATGGCTGGGGATCAACTTGCTGCTGGCCGTCTGCGTGGCGGGGTGGGGGCTGCTCCTGGCCGGGGCGATCTGGCATCAGACGGGGACATACCATCCGCGTATCTGGGGCGGTATCGCGGCGGCGGGCCTCTTCCCTCTGCTCTTCACTACCTTGACCCTTTGTTTTTCGACATTCGCGACTTATGCGCTCTCTTCGTCGCTGGCCCTGATCGCGGCAGGCGTCGCACTTGGTGAAGACCTGCTGCATATTCTATCGCGCTGGCTGGATATTCCACTGCTGGAAACGCTGAGCCGTTTCACCGGATATATCGTCCCTCTCAGCCGGATGAACCACTGGATCTCGCGTGGCCTCAATGCCGACGGGGGCGGAACCTCGATCTTTGGGATAGGACATGGTCCGCCCGGAAGTGCTGGCTTTGACTTCAGCTTATTTCTGGCCCGCCGCGACCCCAGCCAGGCTGCGACCGTCGGATCGACTTCCGAGGCCGATCTTGTCTACATCCTGGTCTACATGGCCGTCTTTTTCGTCCTCGGCCTTCTGCTTTTTCAGCGACGTGATCTGTAAATACTAGTCAAAAGACCGATAAAGAGATCTGGCTTTCCTTCCGAAAAATTAACAACGCCACACTGCTTACTGACTACTTTACCCGCAGGGAATTCATGGACTTCGCATGCGTCACACGGCCTTTCCCATTACGATCATAGTCGCTTTGCTCTCGCTCGCCGCCTTCTCATATGGAGCCTTTTTCTTATCCTCTCCGAAGCCGCCCCTCGCCCCATTGACTGCCCGCGCTAAGCATGCTATCCATGGAGGGCGGGCACGAGCGGTGTCAGTGAATATCCCCCCTGCGCTTTCTGCCGATAGAGCAGCCCCCGATCTCTCGCTTAAACTTATGCGGACGGGTGGGATCGGGTTGATACTCTCCGTGTTTTTAGCCCTTGGCTTGGCCCGCTCCGTGCTAGGCACGCAGTTTGCGACGGCACAGTCTTTTCTCAAAGACGAGCGCAAAGCGTGGGAAAAAAAGCAAAGTGTCTATGATGCCCAGCGGGATCAGCTTATTGCGGAGCTGCAAGTGGCACAGACGAAAAAAGACGAGATGGATACTCTGCGGCAGCATGCGTCCCGCCAGTTTCAGGAGTTCTTTCAGACGCTCCCCGTCGCCTGTTTTTGTTTCGCGCCCAATGGCAAAATCATCCGGTGGAACGCAGCCTGTGAGCAGCTGTATGGGATTTCGTCGGCGACAATGCTGTCCTCGACCTTGTGGGAGAAAGTCGTTTCGCCGCAGGAGCGTGAAGCCACCGAGGGCTGCGTCCGCCGGGTGCTGGCAGGAGAGTCCCTGGTGGATATGCTACGCCAGGACCGACACGCAGATGGCCTCTGCTGCGTTAAGTCCAGCATGGTTCCGATGCACGACTCCGATGGCACGATTATCGGGATCTTAAGTGCGAGCATCGGCGCAGAGGCTGTCCATGTCCTTGAACCGCTGGTCTCTGAAGTTCCTGAGCCGCCGGTGTTTGAAGTTCCTGAAAATCTGGAGGCGATCACGGCACTGGAAGATACCTGGGCCGCAATTGAGAACGCGCGGTGCGCCCTGGCTAAGCAGCAGGCGGAAAATGAGCGCCTGCTGCCCTCCCTGCGCGATTCTGTGACTGGAGCCTGGGGCCATCGTGCTTTTCATGAGCATCTCCAAGCGGAGATGGAGCGTGCCGCCCGCTATCACCATCCGCTCACACTGGTCGTAGTGGATCTGGATGATTTTGGGTCTTTGAATCAGGCCCAGGGGTATGAAGCGGGGGACACGGCACTGCGTTCGGTGGCGGCTCTGATCAACTCCAAAATGCGCACCGTCGACGTTATTGCGCGGCTGAGCGGAGACGAGTTCGCGGTGATCCTGCCCGAAACCGGCCAGGCGGGCGCACGAATGGCCGCCGAACGTATCCTTGCCGGTATTGCGGGGATCGGGCTGGATGATCAGTCTCTGACCGCCTGCCTCGGGGTCAGCGTGCTGTCTCCCGAAACGCTGAATACTGAGATGTTTTTGCAGCAAGGCCTGGCAGCACTTCGTGAGGCAAAATCACGCGGTGCGGACTGCATTGCGCAGTACGGAGAAGAGAATATCATTTTCGCACGCTGAGATCCTGCGTACTACTGCCCGACATCCCCTTGCCCAGTCCCCAGAAAAAAGGCTTCGACGTTTTCAGAGCGCAGCAGGATCTCGCGGGGCTTGACCCCGTCCTGTGAGCCGACGATCTGGCGGGCTTCCATGAACTCCACCAGCCGGGCCGCCCGGGTATAGCCGATCTTGAACTTGCGCTGCAAGCTCGATGTCGAACACTGGCCCTGCAATACCAGCCAGCGAACACACGGCTCGAACAGCTCGTCCGAGGAGCCATCGTCGTAATCGTCCCCGCCCCCGCTGCCCCCGCCGCCCATCTCCGAAGGGATCATCGTGTAGACGGCCTCTTCCTGGTTACGCAGGTACTTCACCAGATCTTCCGTCTCACGCTCCCCGACGAAGCAGCCCTGAACGCGCGTAGGCTTTGCGGCATCGATCGGCATATACAGCATATCCCCGCGCCCGATCAAACGATCCGCACCGGGCATGTCGATGATCGTCCGGCTGTCGACCTGCGTGGCCACGCTGAAAGCGATGCGCGACCCGATGTTCGCCTTGATGGTCCCGGTGATGACATCTACCGAGGGCCGCTGGGTCGCGATGACCAGATGGATGCCCGTCGCGCGGGCGAGCTGTGCCAGGCGGCAGATGGAAGTCTCGACTTCTGGCCCCTGCTGCATCATCAGGTCCGCCAGCTCGTCCACAACGACCACGATAAACGGCAGCCGCTCATCGGGTGGCACGCGGCTGTTGAAGCCTTCGATGTTGCGGGTTCCCATGCGGGCAAAGCGGTCGTAGCGCTCCTCCATCTCTTTGAGAACGCTGCGAAAGATGCCTGCCGCCTGCTTCACGTCTTTGATGACGGGCGAAAGCAGGTGCGGGATGCCGTCGTAGAGAGAGAGCTCGACACGCTTGGGGTCGATCATGACGAACTTGACTTCGCGCGGGGTGGCCCGGTAGATAATGCTGCTGATGATGACGTTCAAACACACGCTTTTTCCGGAGTTGGTGCTTCCTCCGACGAGGAGGTGTGGCATGCGGGTAAGATCGGCATACTTAAACTCGCCGGAGACGTCTTTGCCGAGGGCGAAGGTCAGCTTGGAGGGGGCGTTCATAAACTCGTTGGTGGCCAGGCACTCGCGCAGCGACACCATCTGGCGTACTTCGTTTGGAACTTCGATGCCGATGGCGGCTTTGCCGGGGATAGGGGCTTCGACGCGGACATCGATGGCGGCCAGGGACATGGCCAGGTTGTCTGCGAGTGAAACGATCTTTTTGACTAGAATGCCTGGCTCGAGCTGGACCTCGTAGCGGGTGACCGTTGGCCCGATGGCGACCTGCGAGACGTTGGCTCCGATCTTGAAATCGTTGAGGGTACGCATCAGGACGGCCTGCTTCTCCTGGGCATCTTCTTCCCGAACAATCGGCTTGGGCGGTGATTCGTTCAGGAGCTCCAGCGGCGGCAGGATATACTCGTGCTTCGTACCGTCGTTGCCGAGAGCCTCGGGAATGTGCAGTGGCCCCTCTGGAGCTTTCGGCTTTTCGATCGGTGGCTGGAACGGAAGTGGCATCTGTACCATCGCTGGAAGGCTGCCATGAGGTACCGTAGGCAAGTCTTCGGATAATTGTGGGGCCGCCCTCTTGAAGTCCTCAGATGAACTCTTTTCTTTGCCCCGCTCCACGCTCTTCGCGGAGAAGGAGTCGGAGGCACTCACGTCAGGGGTGTCGGTCACGCTGATAATCGGTTCTTCTTTCGCCCGTCTCTCCACCCGCTCTTTTACCGCCTGCGCCCCTGCCTTCGCTGCTGAGGCTCCGGCTTTCGCGCCGTCGGTGAGAGGAGCCGTGACCCGGCGTCCACCCTCTACCGCATGATCGAAGAGGTGCAAAAGCCGCATGTCAGTGGCCCAGACAATGCCGCCAATCGTGACGAAAAACAAAAAGACGTGGCTGCCCAGATCGCTGACTAGGGCACGCAGCCCGGAAGAGAGGCCCGCCCCCACCCAGCCGCCGCCCTCCATCAAACGGGCCGTCTCGAACTCATTCACAGGTGTTGTGTGACCGAGGTGCCACCAGGAGATTCCAATGATGAAAAGCAGTGCGGCTCCGCCGGCGAAGTTTGTGCGCGTGTGCTGCTCCCAATCGGTAATCAATATCAAACCGACGGCCACCAGAACGACCGGGAAACCCCATGCCCCGATGCCGACGACCTGTCGCAGCCCGTTGCCCAGCAGTGTGCCAAGAAGGCCGGCGTGTGAGCCCAGTACCAGGCTGACCATTAACAAAAATCCCAGCGCAACCAGAGACAGGCCCCACATATCATGGGGAAATCGGTCATTTTTACGTGGTGGGCGCGGTGGACGCGGCTGCCGCTGCCGACCGGTTTTCGATGTCTGTGAAGGTCGCGGCTGACGCGCGGCTGGGCGGCCTGGGGGGGATTTAACGGCCATACATCTGTTCTCCTACATTGTATTATAACAGAATAAGTGCTGCTGCCGCAATACACCCTCGAGCGAGAGTGTTTTTGTGCATTTCGGGTACTATGACCGCGTGAAATTACTACCCAGCCCTCGTGCCGCCCAGTGCGCTTTTTCTCTCTGCCTCCTCTGTTTCGCCGCTCCGGTCTTTGCCGTCTCGCCAACATTGGCGCAGATTATCGCGCGTCACCAGGCCGCCTCGGGGGCACCGGACGCTGCCCGGGATAAATCGACGCATCTGATCGTCTATGACATCAGTGCCGGTGGTTTGACCGGGACCATGACGAGTTATGAGGCCCCGCCGCATCGCTTGCGAACGGAACTGGTACTTGGGCCGCTGTCAATCACAACAGGCAGCAACGGCAAAGTCAACTGGGAGCAGGACGGCAGCGGCACGGTCCGAATTCTTGGCGGCGAAGAGCTGACGGAGCATACCGCCGATACGTCGTTTTCACTGGAAAGCTACGACCCTTTCAAAAAAGGGATGGCCGGGACGGTGACGCTCGCCGCCAAACGCGATCCGGAAACGGGGTGCTACGTTTTAGAAGCACGGCCAAAAGGCGGGACGCGGCAGACAATCTTTATCGACCCGAAGAGCTACCTAGTTCGTAAGTTTATCGAGCGCAAGGGTGGCATTGCCGGGACGATCGAGATACAGTCGTACCAGACCTTCTTTGGGGAGAAAATCCCGGCACATCTCCAAATCCAGTATGGGGGACTGCCCCTGGCGATTGAGGCCGATCTGCAAAAAGCAGTCCGGCTGACGACCATGGCGGAGGCACTCTTCTCTCCGCCAATTCTGCCGAAAGATTGGGAGTTTCTACTGCCAAGTCCCGGCAAAGAAGTCAGTGTTCCGTTCTCGTTAGAGGCCGGGGAAATCGTCCTGGCCGCCTCCGTCGACGGACATCCGCTGCGCCTGCTGCTCGACAGCGGCGCGGGGGGATCGTTTATCACCTCGCTCGCAGCACAGAATGCCGGGATCACGACTCAGGGGAATTTGCAGGCCTTGGGCTACGGCGGGGCATCGGCAACTGGAGTGGCGACTGCTGCGACAATCGACGTCGGCACGGCGATACGTCTGCATCATCAGCCACTGGTCGTCATCAAGGATCCGAATGTCGCAAAGCTCCTCAGCGAACGCGGCCATGTCGATGGTGCTCTAGGTTACGAGCTGTTTACACGGTTTGTCGTGCAGATAGATTACGTAAAGAAAAAGGTGGTCTTCCGGGACCCCGCCGAACCATCCGGGAAATCGGCACTCGGAGCGATCACGCTGCCGCTCAAGCTGGAGAACCGGATGCCCACCGTGATGGCATCGGTCGATAACCGCCCGCCTGCACGTTTTCTGCTGGATACAGGGGATGCCGGGGCAGTCCATCTTTATTCGCAGTATGCGCTGGCCAATAGCTTTCTGCCGAAAGTCGGCGATCCGGCTGCTCAGACGCGCATTGGGGTCGGGGTTGGCGGTGCACTCTCGGAGACGGCGACGCCTGGGCATACGCTTCGTTTGGGGACGGCCAAAATTCCGAATCTCACACTGGCGACGATGACCGGACCCGGGATCACACGCATTTCCACTTTGGCCGGGGGGATTGGCAGTCAAGCCCTGCAAGGCTTCGTGGTGACATTTGATTATTCGCACGGGGTCATTCGGCTGGAGAAGACCGGGCCAGAAAAGGCAGAGAGTTTCGGTGCAGAAGGAACAGCTGGAGGGGCGGGAGTGGACGGAAGGGCGGGGGCAAGCCCCGCTCCTACGGGGACACTAACACTCGGAACACTTTTGGAGAAGCATCTGGCTGCTCTGGGCGGCAGGGAAGCCGTGGCGGCGATCCAGAATACTAAAATGACTTCCGACGTACTGACTGGCGGTATTCACGGGACGATCACGACTGTCTACGCCGCTCCGGATCTCGAATATGAAGAGGACAATTTAGGCATCCTGCATATTCTGCAGGGCTATAACGGCAAGTATGCCTGGCAGCGTGATTCGAATGGCAACGTTCGCCCACTGGCTGGGGAAGAGCTTAAAGACCTGCGCGTACAGCTCTATTTCGATACGAATTCTTACGTCATTCCCGGTCGGATCCCTGGCAAGATGACTTTGCGGACTGCCCTCGAAGCGGGGACGGGGAATTATATCGTGGATGCGCTGCCGGTCGGAGGCAAGGAGACAACGCTGTTTTTCGATCCGAAAACTTGGTTGATTGCTAAAGAGCAGCACTTTGATGATAACGTCGCCGTGGCAACAAGCTTCAGTGACTATCACACGGTCGATGGGGTTCAGTTTCCGTTCCATCAGGTCACGACCAATGGCACCGCACGCTACGATATAACCGGAAATGTGATCAAAGTCGCGAACAATATCACATTGCTGCCAAGCCTGTTTGCCCCTCCAATCGGTGGCAGGCAGTTCGGATTTCTCAAACCTGGTGCGACCCGGGCGACGGTTCCCTTTGACATGGAAGATGGGGAGATCGGCTTCACCGTTAAAATCAATGGGCAGTCGTCGCGTGTCTTTCTGGACAGTGGGGCCAGCGGAATCGCGCTCTCGCAGTTGGTAGCGACGAAGCTCGGACTGAAGACGGCAGGCTTTCTCGAAGCGCGGGGATACGGCGGCTCGACGGATCTGCGGCCAATTCTGATCAACCGCTTCGAAGTCCCTGGGGCGGTGCAGCTGACGGATATTACCGCCATTGCAATTGATCTGCCGCCTACGCTCAATTCTTATTTCACGCACCCGCTTGCCGGGTTCGTCGGCTACGACTTGCTGGCACATTTCGTGGTGCGGATAGATTTTTTGCATAAGCAGCTGACATTTATCGCGCCGGATGCATTTCACCCCACGGCCTCTGATGGGCCATCGCTGCCGATTGAGCTGGACAGCGATGTCCCCTCGGTGACAGCCAAATTGGACAATCTGCCACCCGCTCGATTTCTGCTGGATACCGGCGACGAAGCCGCCCTGCGCCTGTACAGCCCCTTTGTTTCGGCGAATGGACTGAATAAGCGCTACCCGCGCGGAGAGGTTTCCGTCGGCGGGGGAATCGGGGGGGTGTCACGATCCCGGGTGACACGCATCGGGTCATTTACGGTCGCCGGAGTCACGTTTCCATCACTTCCCACGGACTTTTCGCTGGACCCGAAAGGGGGCGCTTCGCTGATCAACGCCGGTGCGCTTGGCGTGAAGCTGCTTTCCCGCTTTGTGGTGACGTTCGATTACCCGCGCAGTCGTGTGTTCTTTGCCCCGACTCCCGCTGTTCATGCGGCATTCGTTTCTAAAACGACTGGCCTGACTTTGATCGAGACGAAGGACCCCTTCGGCCATCCACACGTAATCGTGGCCGAGATCGCCGCGAGTGCGCCGGCGAATACTTCCGGTCTGAATTTGTTTGATGAGGTTCTGGAGATCGACGGCCAGCAGACTTCCACCCTGGGCCTGATCGCCTCCCGCCGCCTTCTGGGACCGGAGTCGACGCGGCAAACGCACACGCTGTTGGTGCATTCGACGATCGGCAAGGCGCACACGGTCAGCGTCTCTGCGTATGATCCGCTGAAGTGACAATCACCGAAAATCGCAGCGGGCACAGATATCTGCATTCGTGTTTCGCGAGTGCTTTATCCCGCCAGGCGACGAACGAGAAACACGGCCAGCAGCGCCTCGTCTGAAGACGATGGGGGGCTGCCCTCAGGATTTTCCTGTGCCAGCAGATTAAGTATTTCATGAGTGACGGCAGTCCGCGTTTCCGGCAACATCAGCTGTGCCAGCCGGTTCAGCCGAGAGATGCAGCGCGTATTGTCTCCCAATGTATAAGCCAGTAAAGCACTCTTAGCAAGAGCGTAAATACGGGCCGCATTTGGTTCCTTTGCCTGGGCCGCCCGTGCCCGGTGCCGACGCTGAATATTGAGCAGTATCTTCCCCACCGTCTCATCCCGCGCATACGAATCTAAAGCCAGATAGGGGTAAAACGCATCCCGTCCGCCGCCGATGCTGCCGATCGCGTTCAAAATCTCCCTGCGGACCGTCAGAGATTGGCTGCGATTTAGTGCCGCGAGCAGGGGGCGAGCGGCCTCGGGAAATGCCAATCGCCCCAATGCGTCGGCCAGCAAGGCGAGATTGGCGGGTTCTCGTTCCTGGTTGAGTTGGATGATCAGGCCTGGCAGGGTGCCGGGATCTTCGCGCTCGGCCAGGGCGCGGATTGCTGCGGTTCGCACAGAGGAGTCGGAGTCGTGCATCAGATGGCCCAGAATCTCGCTGACCGAGGGGTCGTTCAGGCGACCCAGCGCCTCCATGGCGGCGAGCTGGCGTGGCGGCGGACCAAGCTGTGCCGCTGCCGCCAGGGAAGGCAGGGCTGCCTTATCGCCGATCTTGCCGAGAGCCGTGGCCGCTGGTCCCATGATGCCCGAAGCCGGGTCAGTCAGCTTTCGGACAAGCGAGGCGGTCGCCCGTGAATCACGGATTTCGCCAAGGGCGATGGCCGCCCCTTCGCGTACAGGCAGGGAAATGTCGTCGAGGGCATGTACCAGCTCTTCCACGGCCAGAGGCGTCTTTAGTCGAGCCAGCCTCTCCGCCGCCTGCACGCGGGCAATGGAATTTCCCGCTTTGGAAAGCTTTTGGATATTGGTGAATGATCCAACCGGTTTGGAGGCTTTAAGCTGCTTCAGCACATAGCCGGTCTGGCGGCTCCCCGCCTCGCGGATTGGACTGATCATCAGCAGGGCGGCAATGCGCAGCAAGGCGGACAGCACGAAAAGCACATGGTAATTGCTGCGTATCAGCCCATGTGACGGGAAAGCGACATGGGCGAGCACCTCCATCAACGCACCGCCCGCGAGGGGGGCCAGTCCTCCGGCCAAGCCGGAGACGGCGGCCATGGCACTGACATAAACCGTCCGTTTTTCGGAAGGGGAAGCCCCGATCATCAGATTAAACTGGGACAGGCCAACACCCGCCCAGCCGATTCCCGCCAGCGTATTCAGGACGATAATATCCAGTTTGGTCAGCGACAAGTAGAATCCATGTGCCGGGTCAAAGCCCCAGAGGCCGGGAATGCCATCCGGCACGGCCAGTATCCACAGCAAAGGTGGTAGGAGGACCATCCCGGTGCAGATCATCAGAACAGGCTTATTCCCGTATTTGTCTGCCAGGTACCCCCAGAGCGGCATCGACGCCAGCGATCCCAGAGTCGCGACGGCTGCCAGAAGCTGAAAAGCTGTATAGTTGAGCCCCAAGTATTCCAGCTGATAGACGACGAAAAACTGTCCGGCGACGGATTGGGCGATGACCATCATGGCAAAGGCCGCGATGATGCGCCGAAAGTTCTGGTCTGCAAAGGGAGCCCGGTAAAATGCCAGCGCGCTCTCCGGTGCCTCGTTCACATCGCGCTTAGCCGCCGGCACGTCCGGACTTTGCAGCCCTAACCCAAGTGACCCAAAGGCAAAGAGTGTTGCCGAGGCGAAGATCACCGCAAAGGCGATTGGCTGGCTGAATGAATGGCTTTTGGTCGCGCCGTCCAGAAAGTAGCCGCCGAGAATGGGCACGATCATACCGACCCAGCCGGCAAACATGTTGCGACGCCCGAAGTAGCGACCCCGATTGTCGTCGGGCACCAGATCAGTGATCCAGGCAGTCCAGAGTGGAGCAGAGACATTTGCGCAGAGAGCAGAGAGCAGTGTCAGCAGCAGAAATGCTCCGACCCAGAGAGTATGAGGCAGGACAAATGGAATAAGCAGTATCGGTATCCAGAACGCTCGAGCGGCAAAGGAAAACCAGAGGGCGAGCGGCTTTCGGTCTCCATAGCGCTGAGCCAGATAGGATGAAAAGAGCGGGACCAGCCCTGCCAGCGCAGGGATGCCTCCAAGGGCGCCAATCCAAAAGGGGCTGCAACCCAGAAACAGCGCAAAGCCGGTTTGAAACGCCCCGGAAGTCAGGGAGCCCTGAACCGTGGCGATACAGCCTTCGACAGTCCACAGGCGCAGGGAACGACGAACTTGCAGGCGAGACAGGCCGGGGGGCGCGGTCTCTGGCGATGGAGTTATTAGGGACACGCTATTAACTTACGGCATCCAATTCCGTATTCCTGCCTCAATCTTTCTGTCTCCCTCTTTCTGTCTCCCTCTTTTCTGAGCGTCTACCTGCCAATAATAACCACTATGACTTCATTGCTCATACTTTGTGCATCGCTTCTGACGCAGTTTCTGTGTGCAATACTGGCACTGAAAATGCACCGAACGTATGGGCGTCACTGGGTCTGGCTTTTTATCGCTCTCGCGATGCCTGCTGCCGGCATCCGCTCTTGTCTGGCCTATTTCCGGCTGATGTCGTATAATAGGCTGCATATGCAGGATATTTCCGCTGAAGCGGAAATCTTCGGTCTTTCAGTTCTTCTCTGCCTGGGACTGGCGATTGTCGGCAGCATCTTCGATAAGCGCTTGTGCGCCGAAGATGCCCTGCGGCAGGAAAAACGGCGTCTCTCCATGCTGGTGGACCGGCGGGTCGCGGACCTCGAGGCGGAGGTCGCGGAACGTCGCCGGGCGGAGGAGGCCCTGCGGCAGGATAGTGAACGTTTTTCTGCAATTATTGCAACACAGTACGATATTGCGACGGCGGAGCGGGATCTCTCGGCGATGATGGATTTGATTGTGGGCCGTTCCCAAAAGCTCACCCGGGCCGATGAAGCGGTATTGCTCTGGGTCGACGGCGAGGTTCTCACTTACCGTGCGGTCGCTGGACGGGCGGTGCCGTTTCTCGGGCATCGGCAGCAGCGCGCGGGGAGCCTTAGTGGGGAATGTGTCGCGTCCGCACAAATTCTGCGCTGCGATGATGTCGAGTGCGATTCTCGGGCGGATCTGGCCGCCTGTCGCCGCCTGGGGCTTCGCTCAATGATTGTTGTACCGCTGCATCATGACCGGGTGGTTGTGGGAGTTCTGCAAGTGGGTTCAGCCGAGATTCATGCGTTCACGGCTTTGGATGAGCAGACGCTGCAGTTGATGGCCGGGCTAATTGCCGCCGCTATGAGTCATGCCGCGGAGTTCGAAGCCAAGCAAGAGCTGCTAGCCCAGCAGGAATCTCTTCTCGCGGAAGCTCGGGAGCAGGCGGACAAAGACCCGCTGACCGGTCTGCTAAATCACCGAGCGTTTCATAAACACCTCGAACTGGAAGCTGATCGGGCGCACCGTACCGGGGAAAGCGTTGCTCTGGTCGTGATCGATCTGGACAACTTCAAATTTTTCAACGACGCCTACGGGCATCTGGTCGGCGATGAAGTTTTGACGCTGGTCGCCAGTGCCCTGCGGCGATCCTCCCGCTCCTATGACACACTGGCCCGCTATGGAGGGGATGAGTTTGCGATGCTGCTTCCAGGGGTGGAATCGCAGAGCGCGGCGGGGATCACGGCCCGTTTGACCAAGGAATTTGAGGATATTGAGTACCAGCCGGCGACAGGTCCTCCCATTCCACTCACGCTGTCACTGGGAGTGGCACTCTTCCCTGAGGACGGGCCCGGGCGACTGGAAGCACTGGAAGCGGCAGATGCACGTCTGATGCGGGTCAAATGCGGGGGGAGCGGAGCAGGTGAGCTGACCGAGCAGCTTCGCGCTCAGCTCTCCTGCTCGATGGCGAACTTCTCCATGCTGAATGCGCTGGTGACGGCAGTCGATACGAAAGACCGCTATACGCGCCGACATTCGGAAGATGTTATGGCCTATAGTTACCAGATCGCCCAAGCGCTGAATCTGGATGAAAAGGCCTGCAATACGGTACTGATGGCGGCTCTGCTGCATGATGTCGGCAAGATCGGTGTCCCGAACTTCATACTGCGCAAGCCCGGCGCACTTACCGACGAAGAATACCGGGCGGTCAAGCAGCACCCGATTATGGGGGCGGTGATCGTGGGGGCCGTGGCCGGCCTGGAGGAGACACTGGACGCCATTCGGCACCATCACGAGCGCTGGGACGGTGGTGGATATCCGGATGGTCTGGCAGGCACAGACATTCCCTTTCTGGCACGCTTGATGGCGGTTGCAGATGCATACTCCGCCCTAACGACCGACCGGCCATACCGCAAGGGAATGGAAGCGGAGTGCGCACAAGAGATTCTTGCCCAGGGGGCTGGACAGCAGTGGGATAAAAACTGCGTAGAGGCTTTTTTGACTGTCCGCCGCACCTTGCTTCTGCCGGTTCTGTCACCTCTCCTCTTTGGCTCCGATGCGGGCAGTGTAGAGAAGATATGGGAGAACACGGTCGGCGTAACCAACTAAATCTTTTGCCCATCCTGCGGTAATTGCCTCTGGCGCTGCCCCCTCCAATAAACGTTCGTAAGCTGCATTGCAGCACAACAATGTCTTCAGCTTTTCCGGCTGCCAATCGTGGGGATAAAGGCGGAGCAGTGTGACGGCAATCGTTATGCCAACCTGCACGGCATTCAGACATTCCCGATCCGCGATGAAAATCTGCACCCCACCACAGACTTCCCCAGCGAAGACACTGGTGGCCGGGGTGAAGGTCAGCGGGATAAAACGGACCCCTGGCAGGTTTTCCGTGTTGAGTGCCGATGCAAACGCACGCGGGTCAAGGTAAGGTGCCCCGAAGATCTCGAAAGGCGTGTCTGTGCCGCGTCCGACGGACACATTGGTGAACTCAAGCAGGCCGATCCCGGGGTACAGGGCGGCGGCTGACAGACGCCGCATATTGGGAGAAGGATTTGTCCAGAGCAGCCCGGTCGCATCGTACCAATCGCCTCGATTCCAATTCTCACACGAAACGATCTCCAGCGGACAGGTCAGCCTCTTTTCGGCGTAGATCAACCGGGCCAGCTCTCCGAGCGTCAGCCCGTGCCGCACGGGGATCGGATGATAGGCAACAAATGACAATGCGTCACTCTCTGCCAGCGGCCCTTCGGGGTGCGCCCCGGTGATAGGATTGGGCCGGTCCAGCACGATGACCCGTTGACCATGGGTACTTGCCGCTTCGAGGATATTCCCTAGTGTGCTGAGATACGTGTAGAAGCGGCAGCCGATGTCCTGAATATCGAACACGAGCGTGTCCAGGCCGGTAAGCTGTTCGGAGGTTGGCTGGGTTCGGGCCCCGAAGAGCGAGTAGACGACGAGTTCCGTCTTTCCATCCACACCATCTGCAACGTTTTCGTCATGGTCGCCGCGTATTCCATGTTCCGGTCCGAAAAGAGCTTCCAGCGAGACCCCCGGCGCCTGATGCAGCACATCAATTGTCGCCAAGCCCTCGCGTGTCAGCCCCGTATGGTTTGTGATGAGGCCGACGCGGCAGCCTTGGAGCCGCGCGAAATTTTCTCTCCGAAGAACGTCGATTCCCGTCGATACTTCTGTCATCCCTGCGTTTTTGACCATGCTTCATTATAGCGCGAACAGGCACCGGGTACAATAGGGATATGGCATTTCCAATTGTGAAACTGAAACCCCAGCGGCCCGAGCGATTTCGGCACCCCTGGGTCTATGATAATGAGATCGCAACCGGCCCACCGGCGGGCTTTGAGAATGGTGGCGTGGTGCGTGTGCAGGATGCACGCAGCAAGACGATGGGGCTTGGCTACCTGAACAGCCACAGCAAGATCATCGTTCGCTACCTGACTCGGCGGGGCGACGTGACGATCGATGCGTCGTTCTGGCGTGATCGCGTGACCGCGGCACTTCAGTACCGACAGGCGCATTTTACGAATGAAGGCGGCAGTCTGCCCCCGGCGTATCGGCTGATCCACGGAGAATCCGATGGTCTCCCGGGCCTGGTTGTCGATGTTTACGGGGAATGGGCCGTGATGCAGTTTCTGGCTCTGGGCCTGGAGCCCTGGCGGGAAGTTCTCGTGCAGTCTCTGATGGAGCTGCTGCCGCTGAAGGGCATCTACGAGCGTTCGGACAGTACCGTTCGCAAGCTGGAGGGCCTGGAGGAGCGAGTAGGCGTGCTGGCCGGTGAAGAGCCGCCGGACGTGCTGGACTGGAACGAAGACGGCGCTACGGTGCTGGCGAACCTTAAAACTGGGGCGAAGACGGGACTCTTTCTGGATCAGAACTTGAATCAGAAGGCGGCGGCGCGGCAGGCGAAGGGGCGCGACGTCCTGAACTGCTTCTCCTACACCGGTCTCTTTGGTCTGCGTGCCGCCCGCGCCGGGGCGAAAAGTGTGACTGACGTAGAGATCAGCCCGGAATTTAATGCCTTGAACCGGGCGCAGTGGGTGCGTAACGAACTCGAAACGTCCCATACCACAGTCACCGAGAATGTCTTCGACTATCTGCGGGCCCTAGATGCCAAGATGTATCGAACGGACATGGTCGTACTGGACCCGCCCGCCTTTACGAAAAACCGGGGCAGCCGGGACGGAGCCATTCGTGGCTACAATGAAATTAACCGTGGCGCCGTGCGTCTGCTGAAGCCAGGCGGGGTGCTGGTCACCTGTTCCTGCTCGCATCACCTGGGAGCCACCGAGTTTCGGGAGATCGTTCAGGGCGCAGCTCGGGATGCCGGCCGCTCACTGAAGCTGATCGAACAGCGCGGTCAGCCTGCTGACCATCCGGTACTTCTGGATGCGCCGGAATCCGAATATCTGAAGTGTTTGATTCTGACAGTCGACTAAAAGCAGGGTTTAGCCCTGCTTTCTTTTTCGGCCTTTCATGGCCCCTATTTATCACCGAAGGAATAAGAATATGCTGGTTGTGACGGGAGGGGCCGGGTTCATCGGCAGTGTCCTTGTCTCCGCGCTCAATGCGCGGGGGCGGAATGATATCCTCATCGTAGATGAGTTCGGAGACGGGCCGAAGTGGAAGAACCTGCGCGCCAAGCAGTTTTGTGATGTGGTCACGCCGCTAGCGTTCGAGACGGACTTGCTCGCGGGCAAGTACGATGGGCAGCTGGACGGTATCCTCCATATCGGTGCGATCACGGATACTTCGTTTCCGGACATGGACATCCTTCAGGAGCGCAATGTCCGCTGCACCCGCACTCTTGCCGCCTGGGCGATGGCACATGGCGTCCGGTTCGTGTATGCATCGAGTGCCAGTGTTTATGGCGACGGAGCCCTCGGCTTCTCTGACGCCGACTCGGTGACGCCGAATCTGCTGCCACTGAACCCCTATGCGTTTTCTAAGTGGCAGTCGGACTCTGAAGGAATTCGCGAAGGTTGGAATTCCAAAATTGCATCACTGCGCTTTTTCAATGTGTTTGGCCCGAATGAGTATCATAAAGGGCGGATGGCATCGGTGATCTGGCACGCCGCGAACCAGATCCGCGAGACCGGCCAGATCAAGCTGTTCCAGTCGCACAAAGAAGGCTATGCCGACGGAGCACAGGAGCGGGACTTCATTTACGTCAAGGATATCTGCGCAGTCGTCCTCTGGTTTCTGGACCACCCGGAAGCAAATGGCATCTGCAATGTCGGCACAGGGCAGGCACGAACATTCAACGACCTGGCGGCGGCGATCTTCCAGGCCCTTGGGAAGACGCCTGATGTGGAATTCGTACCGACGCCGGAAAATATTCGCAACGCCTACCAGTATCACACTCAGGCCGATTTGACCCACCTGCGTGCTCTGGGCTGCGATTTGCCGTTTCATACCCTTGAAGCTGCGGTGACGGACTATGTACAGGAGTATCTACAGAATGAAGACAACCCATATTTGTAAGCAGTATGCAGTGCTGGGAATAGGTTTACTCGCTGTGGCTTGTCTGCCGGCAGCTGCCATACCGGACCTGCCGAACTTTCATCCCGTCGGACCGGGAATCTGGCGCGGTGCGGCTCCGACCGAAGCGGGCCTGCGGCAGCTGAAAGCAATGGGGATCAAGACCGTGATTGATCTCCGGATTGCCCCGAAGACGGTCAAGCGCGAGGGGATCTATGCCCGCTCGCTGGGCTTTCACTGGATCAATCTTCCGATGGGGGCCGACCCGCCCACGCCACGTCAAGTCTCCACGCTGTTATCGACGCTCAAGCTTGCGCCGACGGAGCCGGTGTTTGTCCACTGTCAGCATGGGGCAGATCGAACCGGGTGTATGCTGGGAATTTACCGCGAAACGCAGCAAGGCTGGACGTTCACGCAGACTTACAAGGAGATGCGCTCGGATGGCTTTGATCCCCGCTGGACCCGGCTGAAGAGCGCTGTTCAGCAGCGGGCGGCGAAGTAGATATTTGACAGGTTACGGCTGCTGAAAGTGGCTGATGAGAGCCACCCGAATCTCAGCGTTCGCTGTCGTCTGGCTGGGGGCTGCCAGCAGGGCAAATCGCCAGTACTGAGTTGAGAAGAAGTCTAGAGGGCGGGTGCTCCCTCCTACCTGGGACGCCAGCGAGAGGCCCAGCCGGAATTCATTCTGCTCGGGGGTGGGCCGCCCAGCGGGGAGGGCGTAGATATCCAGCGGCTGTCCGCCGGGACGCAGATAGACCGCGTGGAAGATCGGCGTCAGGGTCCCGGTCAGCACCGTCGCCTGATCGGCGGCAGTTCGCTGAAACGGACCGACGACGGAGGGGAGGACTTCGTCTAATGTCGCCGCGGCGACTGGTAATGTGGTCTGCGGCTCCGCTTTAACTTGAACCACTACAGACGGCATCCCGGGCCGTTTTGCCGCAGGCCGCCGGTGCTGCGCTGCAAGTACAATCAGCACAATCGCAAGTATCACCGTCACAAGTGTAATCACCACGACACCGAGGCAGGCCCCAAACGACTGCTCACTGAATCGCTCATCATCCGCCGCTTTTACTTCTTGAAACTCTTGGGACTCTTCCACTTCTCGCCGGGCGGCGGTCAGCTCCTGAGCCGTCTCGTCGTCGACGGGAACGAGCACAGCAAAGCACTGCGGGCAAGTAGTGGATTTAAGGTTTTGATACTGTGCACCGCAGCGCGGGCAAACTTTAGCGGCCATTGTTGATGATTATACCCGGCGGGGGATGTTATCGCTGAGCGGGGAGAACGTGGCGGGGAATACGTGATAAAGGCCGAGCAGGGCCGAGTGGCGAGACCGAGCAGGGCCGAGTGGCGAGACCGAGCAGGGCCGATTGGCGAGACCGAGCAGGGCCGAGTGGGAAGGCCGAGCAGGGCCGAGTGGTTGAAAACCACTCGCTAGGTCAGGCGTCCTTCGGACGTCGGATTCAGACTCCTGTCCTCCACCCGGAGGGTGCTTAACCTAGCGAGTGGTTTTCAACCACTCGCCTTTAACCACTCGCCCTCAACCACTCGCCCTCAACCACTCGCCCTCAACCACTCGCCCTCAAC
>JANXMY010000195.1 GCA_025354405.1 Armatimonadota bacterium | reverse complement strand
CAAGCCAATGCGAAGCGCAAGCCAATGCGAAGCGCAAGCCAATGCGAAGCGCAAGCCAATGCGAAGCGCAAGCCAATGCGAAGCGCAAGCCAATGCGAAGCGCAAGCCAATGCGAAGCGCAAGCCAATGCGAAGGACGAGTGGTTGAAAACCACTCGCTAGGTTAGGCGTCCTTCGGACGACGGAAAGATAGTCTTCTCCTACACCCGGAGGGTGCTTAACCTAGCGAGTGGTTTTCAACCACTCGCCTTTAACCACTCGCCTTTAACCACTCGCCCTCGCCCTTTGTCCGCCTTCCTCATGTCCCTACGTTATTTATTTAATCGCACTGAGTCGATTTTTGCTTCCGTGAGCTCATCATTTTTATGGCTCGTCACGCACAGACCGATCAGAACATCCGGGGTCAGTACGATCGTCGCGTGGCCTCGCTCGGCCCAGTTGACGCCGTCTTGGGAGACGAAGCCGGTCAGCAGGCTGCCGACCCGGGTCATCCTCACCCAGTACGGGGCTGCGGACGGCACCTGATCGGTGGTCTGCGTCTCTCCCCCCGCCCCGTCCCGGTGCTGAAACTCTGCGCCGTGATCAGGTGTCACTAAAACATCTGCAAATTGTGCGCCTGGATCGACCGACGCCCGCACCATCACTCCCACCTTGGTCCATACGTCCTTCCGCTGGTATGAAACCACACGCGCCGTGATCTGTCCGTCGCCATGCAGAGGTCGGTAGGTGAAGCGGAAGCTATCCGCAGGCCCATAAATATCTTCACCCGCGGCGGTGACGGTCCAGACTCCGGCCTTGATGCCAGCCGAGCCGGGAACGCCCACTTTGCCGATATCGGCACTTTTCCATGGGGCAGGCAGCGTGCCGACAGCATGAGCCGATGCGAGCAGAAAAAAGGGGGCGAGGAGCGCAGAGGGGAAAGTTTTTTGGAAGCTAGGGCGAGGCATGGGTGAAATCTCCTAAGTATCACGATGGTTCGGCAGATGGCTCGAGAAATCCTGCCCGGCGCCGGGAACAAACAGGCGAAGGCCATCGTCCAGAGAAATAGAGAAGACTTTTCGTTTCATTTCCCGGCTAGATTTCTCGTTAGGAAAGGCACTATGACCATGAAATTCAACACAAAATCCACCGCCGCTTTCGGCCTGTTGGCTACCTTTGCTCTCTCCAGCATTGCCCCGGCCTTTGCCGGCCCCGATAATCGGCAAAACACGAAAAACCAGTGGCGCAACCTCGCCACCGTCGGCGCCGCAATCGCCGGGTATGGCCTGCTGAAGCACAATCAGGCGGCGACGATTCTAGGGGCCGCCGGTGCCGCCTACTCGGCCAATCGCTATGAGAAGGACCGCCGCAGCCAGTCGCAGAACAATGACTATCGTAGCCGCTACCATCGCACTTACGGCTACAACAATAACAACAATAACAACAACAACAATAATAATGGCTACGATTATAGCAACAACGGCTATAACAATAACAATGGCTACGACAATAACGGGAATTCCGACAACAACAATTACAACCAGAATTATAGCCATAGCAAGCATCATGGCAAAGGCTGGTACAAGAACCACGGCAATGAGAACTATGGCAACGAACACCATGGTAACAGCAACCACGAAGGTGACAACGGCCGCGACTAGTGCAGGAGCGCTTTACGCAGCACAGCCTAAGCAAACAAAAACCGCCGGGGGTCCATTGGCCCCCGGCGGTTTTTGCAGTGACTAATCGCAATGGGGACTAATATCGATCACGCCAGGGTAGTACCTTCAGATCGTAAATGTTCTCGTACATAATTTTAGTTGTGGCCGTGAACTGGTTGTCCACTGTCCAAATTTCGGCAGAGAACTCCATCGCAATTGTGACAAAGAAGGCATCACCCGTTTCAATTTTATGAACTCGATGCAACCGCCAAGCCTCTTCAGCATAAGGCTCGATATCAACCCATGTGATCGGCAGTGACATAAACTCAGCCACCGCAGAATCAACTGCAGAATGTGACAGGGGATTGACTGCATTCAGGTCAAGCTTCCTTCGACTTATATTGAGAAACTCGGTGAGTCCCGAGGTGGGAGCAACAGCATCCACTGTCCGCAGCCGAATCGACTGAAGCATCGGATCAGTCACGGATGAGTGCAATTCATTGTACAAGCTCGCGGCGATAGCGCAAGTATCTGGAACAACATAGCGAAGCGGCATATTAAACTACCGACTCTCGAAGCAATTCATCCGAAGAGGCCGTGAGCGGCATTTTTTGTCTATTGGCGCGGATTCGCGCCAGATCCGTTTCAGCAGCACGGCGGAAGCTCTCGTCAAGGCGATAACAAGGACTGAAAAAGAGCATCTTGCCGTCTGCCGTTTGTCGGCGACCGAGGTGATATTCATTGCTGCGAACGAACCCGTTATCCCGTGCCCATTTATCAATATCGCGGATTGCACTTACATTGTCGGTCGCATCTGAAGAAACCATAACCAGATCGATATTACTAGTTTCCTCCGGCTGTGTCTGAATAACCATCATCTTGATTCTCCTGACTCATACACTTCTGACGCACCTATTGTACCTGACAAACAGAAGAGCCGGAGACGATTTGGCCTCTAGCTCCCATCCAATCATTTATCTTCCGCTGCTTGCTTCAGCCCAGCATTTTGATACCCATCAAAGAGCACTATTTCGTCGATGGTGGGAGCCTGGAATATCTCAGAGTATCTCTGCAAATCTTTCATTAGACCTCTTGCGTAAGTCGGCTTGCCCTGCCCGGATTAGAAATCCGGGTCTTCTACAAAGCGATTGTTTGCGAAGGCAGACAATCGCACCTCAAAAGACCTGCGCTTCCAGTGCAGGGTACTGACGCAAGAGATCTATTGTCAATGGCGGGTTTTCCATGCCCCTGCGTTGAATGCGCTCAAAAAGGAGATCTATCGTAACCGAGCAGCAGTGCAATTCCACGACAGCACCAAACGCTCTCGCTCCGAGCCTTAACGCATCAGGCTCCGATCTTCCGCATGTCCCCCACTCAACTTCCATTGCAGGGCGAAGACCGCACACGATGATTAACTTCGGGCCAACATTTCATCGCTGCACCAAATTGCTTCTCCCTATCATACTCCCTCCAACACAAAAACCGCCGGGGGTCCATTGGCCCCCGGCGGTTTTTTTGTGTCGTACTTGCAGAGTGGAACAGTCGGCTTAGAAGCCGCCCATACCGCCCATGCCCGGCATTCCGCCGCCCATTCCGCCACCGCCGCCGCCAGAGGGCGCTGCAGAGGCTTTTTCGGGACGCTCAGCCACAAGAACTTCGGTCGTCAGCAGCAGGCCGGCGATGGAAGCCGCATTCTGCAGTGCAGAGCGGGTGACTTTCGCCGGGTCGACGATGCCCTGGGCTGCCAGGTCGCCAAACTCGCCGGTGGCGGCATTGTAGCCGAGGCCGGTCTGCTTGATCTTCTCGACGATTACCGAGCCTTCGACACCCGCATTGTTTGCGATCTGCCGGGCCGGCTCTTCGAGGGCGCGGCGGATAATATTCACGCCAACCTGCTCGTCGCCTTCCAGCTTCAAGTTGTCCAGCGCAGAGATGATCTTGATAAGGGTCGTGCCGCCGCCGGGGACGATGCCTTCTTCGACTGCCGCACGAGTGGCCGACAGTGCATCTTCGATCCGGTGCTTCTTCTCTTTCAGCTCGGTCTCGGTCGCCGCGCCGACCTGAATGACGGCCACGCCGCCCGAGAGCTTGGCGAGTCGCTCCTGAAGCTTCTCTTTATCATAGTCGCTGTCCGACTTCTCGATCTGCGCCTTGATCTGGGCAATACGGCCCTGGATCGAAGCTGCGGCCCCCTTGCCTTCGACGATAATCGTTTCGTCTTTGGTCACGGTGACACGCTTGGCGGAGCCTAAGAATGTCTCGTCCACGTTCTCCAGCTTCAGGCCAAGGTCTTCGGTGATGAAGCGGCCGGCGGTCAGCACCGCAATATCTTCAAGCATCGCTTTGCGGCGATCGCCGAAGCCCGGTGCCTTGACTGCGACAACGTTGAATGTCCCGCGCAGCTTGTTGACGACCAGTGTGGCGAGGGCCTCACCGTCGACATCTTCCGCGATGATCAGGAGCGGCTTGCCCTGGCGGACGACTTTCTCCAGCACCGGCAGGAAGTCCTGAACATTGGAGATCTTCTTCTCGAAGATGAGGATCAAAGGCTCTTCCAGCACGGCTTCCAGACGCTCAGCATCTGTGACGAAGTACGGCGAGATATAGCCCTTGTCGAACTGCATCCCTTCGACCAGCTCGAGCGACGTGGTCGTGCCCTTGCTCTCTTCGACCGTGATGACGCCGTCTTTGCCGACTTTGTCCATCGCATCGGCGATCAGGTCACCGATCAGCGTGTTCTTGGCGGAATTCGTGGCAACCTGCGTGATCGACTCTTTACCTTCGACTTTGGTCGCCAGGCGCTTGATCTCGGCCACTGCGAGCTCGACGGCCTTGTCGATGCCCTTTTTGACTGCCAGCGGGTTGGACCCGGCAGCGACGTTCTTCAGGCCTTCGCGGACGATCGCCTGGGCCAGCACGGTGGCAGTCGTGGTGCCGTCACCGGCAACATCGTTGGTACGAGAGGCGACTTCGCGGACCAGCTGCGCTCCCATATTCTCGAACTTATCTTCGATTTCGATCTCTTTGGCAATAGTTACGCCGTCGTCGACCAGAGTCGGCGAACCGAACTTCTTCTCGAGAACAACGTAGCGGCCGCGTGGTCCCAGGGTAACTTTGACCGCATCAGCGAGAATATTGACGCCGCGCTCGAGAGCGCGTCGTGCCTGCTCATCAAACAGCAAATCTTTAGCTGCCATAATTTTGGTTTCTCCTTCAGGATTGGGCGGGGACAAGACCCGCCCCTACATTCCTCGGCGCAGGGGTAGGGCTTGCCCCTACCCTCGTTTCCTGTTAGCTGTTCAGAATGCCGAGAACGTCATCAGCACGCAGAATGATGACATCCTCGCCGCCGACCTTGATCTCGGTTCCGCCGTACTTCGAGTAAACGACTTTGTCGCCAACTTTGACGTCGACGGTGCTCAGCTTGCCGCTGTCCAGGGTCTTGCCGGGGCCAACGGCCAGGACTTCACCCTTCTGGGGCTTCTGCTGTGCCGCATCAGGCAGGATGATCCCGCCGGCGGACTGTGTTTCGGCTTCCAGGGCCTTGACGACGATACGGTCGCCTAATGGTTTCAACATGGTTTTGACCTCCTTCGGTGGGTGTCCGAATACTCTTCGAATAATCTGTGTGACGGCTTTTATTATCCCGATATTTGGCACTCGTGTCAAGAGAGTGCTAAAACGAAAATTTAAAAAACCGCCGGGGAAATTCCCCGGCGGCGATTGGAATTTTGTTTCCGCTGCGAGCAGAGCGAGCTTACTCTGCACTCCCTGCAACGCGGCGACGTTTCCGCGCCGTCAGCAGCAGCAGGCCCAGGCCCAGAAAGCCTGCCCCGCCCGAGACGAAGGTTGATGTTTCCGGCACCGGGGTCAGATTGATATTTACCAGCCGGACAGCCCACTGATCAATAACCGGTGAGGTGGCTGTCGCCTGGGCGAGAACCACTCCCGTGGCATACTCCTGCGCGGTCCAAAAGCTATAGGGGTCGTTCGGGTCCACCGTCGTCTGGCTCCAATCGCCCCAGCGAACACGAGAGGTTGTGGAATTAGGATCAGTGTCGAACGTCGTTTCATACTTCCCTAGGCCCTGCTGGATTACGAACGCCGAGCCGAACTTAGCCGTTGTGCCGTCGAACTTCCCGACGACCGAGTAAGCACTGGCATACTGACCGCCGAAGGTCCCCGCCGGTGCCCCGGAGCCGGACATTCCGACGACAATATCCCCAAACTTGTTCACGGACAGCGAGCCGTAGTAGTAGTTGAGATTCGGGTCCGAGATCAGGCCATCGGTAATCAGTGTTTTGGTCGCTGCATCGATAATCGCATAGTGTAAGTCGGATTTGCCACTCGTGGGATCGGCGACGGTCTGGATCGAATAGATTTTTCCATTCCGCTGGATCACATCGCCGCTGAGACGGGTATCGCCCGAGTCGATCAGCTTGGCTGTGCCTTTCTGATCAGCTTGGTTCGGGCCGTTATAGAACGTCCCGCTGTTGATTCCCGGTCCGGCATCGGTATAACTGAACCCGGTCGCCGTTTTGTTGACCGAGGAGAGTAAATAGTTGGAAGTAGATTGGAAGCCGGTGCTGGAGTCGGACAGCACTGCCTCCGGCCCTGTCCCGCCGTCGAGATCCGTGATCGGATGCGAAGTAAAACCATCAACCGCAGCACTTGTCGTAAACAGAGAGGAACTCACCGTCCCGTTCAGCAATGCGGCCTTGTCGATTGCGATAACATCATTCGTGCTAGTGTATGCGCCGGTCGTATTATTGAAGTTATTAGACGACAGGTAAATGCCATTGCCATTAATGCCAAGTTGCGTGTAATCAGCAAAGTTGTTACCGCCATTCGCGTTGGCATTGATCGAGTAAGTATTGAAACCATCCAGGATGTTGTCTGTCTTGGAAACGCCCAGCAGAAATGCATTGGGCGCACCGCTGTTCGGAATAGTGATTGCCGAGACGAAGTAGCGGCCGCTTGCGGCATCAAAGATCTGGCGCGTGTCGGAGAGGCTATCGCCCGTCTGGAGATTGTTCGCCCAAAAACTTCTGTCCGTCTGGGACTGAACCAGAGAGCCGCTCTTGGTGTAAGTCAAATAGCGGCCATTGTTGTAGGAGATGACCTGCTTGGTCCCAACCGCGATCGACGTATCCGGCGGGATTAGAGCGGCCCCGTAAAGGGTATTCTCCGAATCGAGTCGGGCGCCTTCGACGCTGGGGCCAATCGTGTAATCAAGCTGTGCATGCGCGGCCTGCGCGGCGCTCAGGACAAATGCCAGGCCGAGGCCGGAGGCAGTCCAGGCAGAAAGACGGAAATTGCTCATGATGTGGCTTTCTAAGAGTAATGTATTGAAGAAAGTCGCGAGAAATATCGCGAGAAACAACTGGGCTACAGGTCGTCCGAGTGCTGAATGGTCCGGCACAGCATTGATGCGCAGCAGCTTTGAATACACGAGACTGCATAAATCATGCCAGACTCGTATAATTCCGGGGCTAAATACGAACTTTCTAAGAAATGCCGAGATTTATTGTGATTTCACCAAGTGCAGGTCGATCTCCTCTATAAATTCGAATAATTTTCAGAAAAAATCGCGCAGGAAGACTACGGGTTGATGAATGCCACGGGTTGATGAAGGCCATGGATTGAGAGCCACGGATTAGAAATCCGTGGCTCTCAATCCGTAGCTTCTGCGCCAACCTGTAGCTTCTACTTCAATCCTAGCCTTCCATTCCGTGGCGTTCCTGCCACTGAAAATTGGCAGTTTTGGGAACACTCCGGCGGTCTGCCGTAAGTGCTATGTGCACCCCGCCGGGCGGGACTCCTACCTGAAGGGAACATTGAAGCAGTCTCTCGCAGTGGAAGCCATCACGTCTGAGAAGGACTCGCCGTCGGTACTGAAGGCGGAGGAAAAGGCTGTTCTCGCACTGATGGAGGGGCTGGGTCGTGTATAATAGTGTATGACTCGGTATATCTTTTACTTCTTCGCCCTATGCCTTCTTGCTCCCCTGCCTGTCTCGGCGCAATATCTGCACCGGCGGCACACGGAGATCGTTGACGGGGCGGGAAAGCCGATCCTGCTGCGCGGGGTCAATCTGGGCAACTGGCTCTATATCGAGCCATGGATGATCGGCAACACACATTTCGAGATGTTTTCCGGCGAAGAGGGCAAGCCGGATGAAATGGCGGACGCCGTTTCCGACCTGGTTGGGCCGGAACGCGCGGCGCAGTTCGCCAAAGCATGGCGGGACCATGCCATCACCCAGGTGGATATCCAAAAGATCGCCGCGTTGGGCTTCAATTCCGTGCGCGTGCCGCTCGACAGCCGGCTCTTTACCGAAGGAGGCGCTGGGTTTGGATACTTAGACAGATTGCTGACCTGGGGCGCGGCCTCCAAAGTCTACGTTATCCCAGATATGCACGGCATACCCGGCGGCAAACTCGCCTGGTTCAAGCACAGCATCTACGACAGCCCGGAGAAGCAGGCACAGGTCGCTCGCGCCTGGAGTCTCATCGCCGCCCGCTACAAAGATAATCCATGGATCGGCGGCTATGATCTTGTGAATGAACCGGCGATCTGGGACATCCCAAAGCTCAGCAGCTTGTACAAAATGCTGATTGCGACCATTCGGCAGTCCGACACGCATCATCTGGTGATTGCCGAAGGAGACGTCTGGGGATCCAACCTGGGCAATTTGGGGCTTACCGGCCCGGGTGCTCTTTGGGACCCCAATCTGGCCCTGTCCGACCATGACTACGGTGCCCCGCAGACGCCGGATTCGCTGGGGGATCACAAACGCCTTGCCGCGAAGCTGGATCTGCCACTGTGGATGGGCGAATTTGGTTACAATTCCAACCCCTGGGACCGGCGGCAGATTGCGCTCTGCGAACAGGCAGCGCCCGTTGCACAGGGCTGGTGCTTCTGGGCCTGGAAATCTTCCTTCTGGACACTCACCAACCCAAGCATTCCGCCGGGCTACACGCAGCTTCAGTCGTACTGGAACAAGCGCAAAACCGACCCGAATACGCCGAAGCCGCCTGCCGGCGAAGCCTTTGCCGCTTTGATGGCACTGGCTCAGGGGACCGCCCTCGACCGCTGCACATTCAACCGGGATGTTGCCGATGCACTGACCCGACGGGATTTCCTTACCCGCGCCCTCCCTTTTCGGCCAAACATTCGAATTCCCGGCACCCTGACAGCTGCCGAGTATGATCTGGGTGCCGAAGGCATCGCGTATCACGACACGATCTCAACGGACGAGGCGGGGAAGGGTCCCGCCGGACGGGCGTGGAACAGCGGCTGGAGTGGACGAAACGACGGCGTAGATATCTACTCCCATTCAGACGGCGAGACCCCCTACTCCGTCGGCGGCATTGAACCAGGCGAGTGGCTGCAGTACTCCGTCACGGCAGCACCGGGAAGCTACACGCTGCAAATCCGTCACAGCGGCCCCGGCGGCACCCTCCACCTCTCCCTGGGCGGTGTCAATGTTACCGGCCCCATCACTCTGCCCGCGACCGCAGGCTGGGAGACATTTGAGACATTCTCCATACCTGACCTCAAGATCACGCCCCGCGGCCCCGCCCTGCTGCGGCTTGATTTTGATACGGGCGGCTTCAATCTTAGCCGGCTTAAATTCGTGCGAACCTCAGGGAAAATCGCTTTGGGAGAATATCCCAGTTGACAACACCCCGCGCGATCGGCTATACTCACCGACAGCGTTATGTCCCTTGTCACTTTGTATACCAAACCCGGCTGCCACCTTTGCGACGATGCATTGGACGTTTTGCAGCGTGTCCAGAAGCTGCAGCCTTTCACGTTGGAAGAAGTCAACGTGCAGGAAGATCCTGCTCTTCTGGCCGAATACGGGGATCAGATACCTGTCGTAACACTCAACGGCACGTTTTTGTTTGAATACGAAGTAGACGAAACTCGTCTGCGCCAGCTTCTCAAGGAGGTCAATTAACTTATGCGTATCCGTGCCAAAGAACTTCGCCGCACCCGCAAGCGCAGCGAAGAGCGCCACAAAGCCCGCCATAAAGCTGATGTCAAAGCCGCGCCCAAAGCGAAATAGGCTTAGTTCGAACTCGCCTGCGTCCAGCAGATTGGAATGCCTCCGATGCAGTCCGACCCAGATCGTATTTCATTGCGTGAAGTGGAACTGATCAAGTACCGAGACAACCGTACAACTCTCACCGTGACCCTGCTCAGCGGTGAGACCCTGGAAGGTGCCGTCCGCTGGTACGACGACAAAGCTTTGCGTCTGGTCCTCCCCGACCGCAGCGAAGTCACCGTATACCTTCACGCAATCTCGACATACCGATCTCGGGCCTGAGATCTTTTCGTTGGCACCAAAGATAAAAGACCACCCCAATTCTTCAAAAGAATTGGGGTGGTCTTTTTTGTGAGCGAGAAATTGGAGGCGCCGACCAGAATCGAACTGGTGCATAAAGGTTTTGCAGACCTCTCCCTTACCACTTGGGCACGGCGCCGTAAACAAAGATTAAAATCAGAATGAGCGGGAGACGAGGTTCGAACTCGCGACCTCAACTTTGGGAAAGTTGCATTCTACCACTGAACTACTCCCGCATGATCCACCTGCATATACTCTTATTATAGTCGGCACGGCATCGCTTTGTCAAGACCTGACCGGTTTAGGCGGATTTGGTGTAAAATAAAGGGAAAACAGGGCAAGACGGGCCGAAACCCGAGGAGAACGAAATCTTGAAGAAAAATATGATTGCCGGAGTCGCACTGTTGTTGAGCCTAGTGACAAGCACCGCAACGGCTCAGACTGAGGGCCCATCGGACAGCCGAGCCGGGGCGAACGGCGCGATACAAAACCAGAGCGGAACCCATGGCAGTGAAGAAGATGCCATGGTCTACAATCAGGGCATCGATGCGCTGAATTCTAAGCACTACAAAGAAGCCGCGGAGTACTTCACCAAGTATATCAAAAAGAATGGGCAGGACGCACAGGCACACAAGATGCTGGCGAACGCCCTCTTTCAGGAGAACCAGCCCGCACTCGCCGTGCCGGAGCTGGAGGCAGCGCTGAAGATATCCCCGAAAGATATCGAAGCACGCGATAATCTTGGCGCGGCCTACCTCCAGATTGGCAGCTTTGATAAGGCCGCCGCCCTCTATCACAGCGCCCGACTGCGCAGCCCCAAAGAGGCCCAGCTTGCCCTCTATGAAGGCCTGGCACTTACGCAGTCCGGCAAAATGGACGAGGCGGTTGTTGCCCTGAAGGATGCCGTTCGGCTGGATCCGAAGAACCCTGGCGCCTTTCTCCAGCTGGGCGTCGCCCTCGAAGGCGGCGGCAAGCATGCTGAAGCGGCGTCCGCATTCCAAAGTGCCGCCGATCTCAGCCCGAAGGATCCCCGGGCGGCACTTTACACCGGAGCGCTAAACCAAAATCTCGGAAACAATGCCGTGGCGATTCCCTACTTGATGCGGGCATTGGCCCTGGGGACCGACAATCCATTTGCCGCACATATGAGCCTCGGAAACGCCTACGCGGCCACCGGAAAAGACGCTGAGGCTCTTGCGGAGTTCCAGAGCGCGTCGGACGCCAAGCCCGACGACTTCGGAGCGGCGGCAAACCTCGGCACCCTCAGCCAAAAGGCAGGCAAAAAGCCTCAGGCGGAAGCGGCCTACCGGCGCGCCCTGGCGGCTCCAGCTCTGGAACCACGTGTCGCCGCTCCGGTCCAATCAAATTTAGCACTGATGCTGGCCGCTGAAGGCAAGCTTGAGGAAGCGGCGGCACTTTTGAACTCAGCCACTCAGGGAGATCCGACCAGTGCGCCGCTTCAGCAGAATTTAGGGATTATTCTGGAGAGGCAGAGCAAGACGGACCAAGCGATCGCGGCCTACCAGAAAGCTTTGCTACTCGATCCGACACTGACCTCTGTTAAAGAAAGCCTGGCCCGGCTGAAAAAATAGAGACTGACACGCAGCTGAAGGCAGGGGAAATTCCCCTGCCTTCAGTTGTTTCCCCTGTAAGGGTCCGAGGCGCTGAGCAGAAATGGGGCCGTCTAAGCAACCGCTACAAAACCGGAGAACTCGCCGGTCGGCGAATCCCAGGCTGTGGCGATCTCGGTGACTTCCGCCGCATGCGGCCCGTGCCGGAGGGCTTTCAGGAATTCATGCAGAGAGGCTTCCTCCGCCTCGGCGACGGCTTCGACGCCGCCATCGGAAAGGTTTCTTACCGTCCCGACAATTCCCATCTCCGTCGCGACGTGGGCCGCATAGTATCGGTACCCCACTCCTTGGACCCGGCCTGAAACCTGGGCTTGTACACGTTTATGCATAGTTTTTAATCTCCTCTGTTCTGCTTTGATGTTGGAGTTATTCGGCTTGAGTTTATTCGTGGGCCATCGTGACTTTGGTCATCTTATCGCCCTTGACCAGCTTACCGGCGACATCCAGGCCTTTCACAATCTGACCAAAAACGGCATATTTTCCGTCGAGAAAATGCACCGGGTTGACGCAGAAATAAAACTGTGATCCCGCCGTGTCCGGTTCCCCGGTTCGGGCCATCGCCACCGCTCCCGCCACGTGGGTCAGCGGGTTCTTGACGTTGTTCTCAGGAAATTCGCCCTTGATCGTGTAGCCGGGACCGCCCGAGCCATCCCCGTTCGGGTCGCCCCCCTGCACGATTTTCGAGCTTCCCGCTGCGCCCAGATCGGTGATACGGTGAAATGTCAGGCCGTTGTAAAAGCCTTTCTTCACCAGCTTCTCGAAGTTTGCGACACTCAGCGGAGCCTCTTTGGGAAACAGCTTGATCAGGATGATCCCTTTATTGGTGATCATGCGGACAATCGGCGCACTTGGTGCGGGATGCTTTGGGGCCGGGCGGGGCGCCGGCGCCGCCAGGATCGGCAATGTCAGCGACAGAGCGGCAGCAGCCAGGGCAGCGGACAATGGAAAAACGCGTATCTTCATAAAAGCTCCTTCGCGGGGTGTCAATCAGACATGTTGTGTACGACTAAATCGTAAGGCAAATCGAGTGGCTGTAAGCCACTCGGCCTACAAAGTGTCATATTGTAGCACGGTGCCTCTACTGCGTCAAGGGCAGCCTAAAATCATTGCCCCCTCAGGAGTCTCCCCCGCCGCCGAAATCGGAGCCCCCGCCGAAATCGGAGCCCCCGCCGTAATCGTTTCCCCCGCCGTAATCGTTTCCCCCGCCGTAATCATTCCCGCCAGAGTCGGAGCCGCCACTGGTGTCTGATGGAAAGTCCGAGCCGCCGGCATTGTCCGCCCCATAGCCGCCGTCATACGCCTGGTTGTTGTCGTAGCCCTGAGATTGATTGTCATAAGACTGGTAGCCGGGCATATCTGTTGCGTAAGAATAGGGGGAATAGCCCGGCATGGCGTAGGCGGGGGCCAGCAGACCGCCCAGAAGCTCCGCCCCGATGAAGCCCGCCATCAAGCCCGTCCCTAACCCGCCCCAACCCGCATTTTCGTAACGCCAGTAGTCTCGGTACGGATCGTAGCTGTTGTACTCGTACCACGGAACGCTGCGTCCGCTTTGCTGGAACGCCAGCACTTCAGGCATGCGGCCCTGACGCAGGGAGTCGGCTTCGTCGGCAGTCACCAATACTTGCCGGCTCTGGCCGCCGACCGTGAGTGTGACGGGGACCAGGGACGAGAGCGGCGCGGGACGGGACGAGAAAAATGACACACCGCGCTGGTTCGCCGGAATGCGATCCACTTCCGGCTGCGTGTCCGGCAGCGGAGGAGGACGCAGTGCGTCGTCACCAGGGATATTCGCCGTGCCGCCGGTCGCCCGGTCCAAATAGCGCCGAGACTGGTCTAGGTCGGCCTGTGCCTGAGCGAAAAGGTTTTGTGCCCGGCCTAGATCGGTCATCTCCGAGGCCCGGTCCAGAGTCTTGACGGCCGATTCGAACTTCGCGGATGCCGACTGACGGAAGATACGCACCTGATCGGAGTCTGGATTGTTTTTCGGCAAAACATCGGCGTAACCATCGATGTACTCGATGCCGCTCAGAACGTGGTCGCGCTGGGCGTCTATGGGGCCGCGCGCGGCCGCCAGCTCACGCTTCTTGCGCCGGGAGCCGGAGACCAGCAGGGCAGTGATACCGACGATCACAGCGAGAAAGACGACCCAGAGCCAGGCAGAGCTGCCGTACTCTTTACCATTGACGGCGGATGCCACCGCCTCCGCCAGCTGCGCCGTGCCCTCCGTGGGGTTGGTCAGGATGGCCGAGCTGAATTTCCGGGCCAGGCGCGTGTTTTCGTCGCGCCCCAGCTCCGTATTCACCACTTCGACGCCTTTACCACGGCCACTCAGGACTACCAGTACCAGACCGTTTTTGTCCAATCCCAGCGTCTGATGCAGCTTACCGGCATACTCAGCCCGACTTCTCTCCCCGGCCGGCAGCCCCGCCAGCAGCGCGATCTTGATGAGTGTATGCGGATGGTCTTGTCCCTGCATCGCCGCCGAGTTCAGCCGCGCGGCATCGACACCGCCGATCCGGGGGTCCACATAAGTGTTCTCCGCGGAAAGCGTCTGGAACACCGGGTCGATCCCGGTGTCCTGCTGTGCGCGAACAGCCATGCCGCCGAGCAGCAGAAACACGCAAAGAAGTGGGGCAAAAAGTTTAGGCATCGGTCTCTCCAAGTTAGGATACGGGTTTGGCAAGCTCTTTGTTGCGGCTCGGTTTGAGAAGTATGTTTTAAGACAGATAATTTGCAAGAAAATGGAGGAAAACAGTGGTATTTGTGCGTATAATACCCAAAAGCATGAAAATTATTTAGAGGAGTCTCCCCCCATGACACTCGATCAAGTTCTCATCATCCTGCGAAAGTTAGCCCCGGAGGACACCGCCCTTCCCAATGACCCGGTGGGGCTGCTGCTGCCCGGCGACGGGCAGAACATCACAAAGATCGGGGTCTGCCTCGACGCGACGCCGGAAACGGCGGAACAAGCCGTTTTGGCAGGCGTTCAGCTGGTCATCGCGCATCATCCATTGATCTACCAGCCCCTGAAACGGCTTGGAGCAGACCCGGTATCACGGGCCGTCACTATCTTTGTGCAGGCCAGCATTTCCCTGTACGCCATGCATACAAACTGGGACCGCGCCGCAGGGGGCATCAACGACACATTGGCCGAATGCCTGGAGCTGACCGGAACACGGCCACTAGGGACTGAAGGCATCGCGGCTCTCCCTCGCATCGGCGATCTGGCCTCCCCCCGCCCGCTGGCCGATTTCGCCCGGTTTGTCGAGTCGGCTCTGGGCTGCGCTGGGACCAGTACCCTCCGGGTCGGCAGCACGGACATGACGCACATGATCTCCCGAGTCGCCGTCTGCGGCGGGGCGGGAGCGGAGCTGGTTGAGGCGGTAATGGCGGCAGGGGCCGATGTCTATGTTACCAGTGATGTGCGCCACCATGAGTTTTGCGATGCCCAGTCACGAGGACTGGCCTTGCTGGATGCCGGGCACGGCGCGACGGAAACTCCGGGGATGTGGATCCTAGTCCGCACGCTGCCCGACCTCCTCCCTGGGGTGGAAGTGGTATGGGTCGGTGATTGAACACCGCCTCTATTCGCCGAACTTCTTTTTTACCAGAGACAGAATCTCATGTGCAAGCGCATCGACTTCCGCCTGATCCGGCCCTTCGGCCATGACACGCACCAGCTTCTCGGTGCCCGACGCCCGAACATTGATCCGGCCTCGACCCGACAGAGACGTTTCGGCGGCGGCAATCGCATTCTGGATATCCGTGTCGTGCTGCCAGGCCTGCCGGTCGCAGACACGGACGCCGAGCAGCACCTGCGGATACTCAGTCATTTGGTCCGCCAGGGCCGAGAGCGGCTCCCCCGTTTCGCGCATGACTTTCAGTACCTGCAGAGCGGTGAGGAGGCCGTCCCCGGTCGTGGTCAAATGCCCGAAGATCAGGTGGCCGGACTTTTCGCCGCCCAGAACGTGACCCTCACGCCGCATGGCTTCTGAAACATATCGGTCGCCGACATTGGTCCGAAGCAGCGTCAGGCCCGACTCGCGCAGGGCGACTTCCAGGCCCATGTTGCTCATGATTGTCCCGACGACCGTGTGATTTTCGAGCTTCCCCTGCCTTGCGAGATGACGGCCCACGAGCAGCATTACCCGGTCCCCATCCACCTTACGCCCAAGCTCATCGGAGAATATCACCCGGTCGGCATCGCCGTCGAATGCGATCCCGACCTGCGCCTCTTCACTGACCGTGCGCCGGAGCATCTCGCCCGGATGCAGCGAGCCGCAGCCGTCGTTGATGTTCGTTCCATCGGGGGAGTTGTGCAGCGCGACAACTTCCGCCCCGAGGTCGGTGAGTACGCGCGGCCCCAGCTCGAAGTTCGCCCCCTGAGCCGTGTCCAGCACGATTTTAACTCCGCGCAGCGAAATCCCTTCCATCGTCTCTTCCAAATGCTCGGCGTAGAGATCGCGCAGATGGGGATCGTGTGTCAGCCGCCCCACTCCTGCCCCGGAAGGACGCGGCCAGGTCTCGAACTTGGCCAGACTGGCCTCGATCTCGGCTTCCAGCGCATCGTCAAGCTTAAAGCCATCGCCGCCAAAGAACTTAATTCCGTTGTCGGCGAACGGATTATGTGACGCCGAAATGACGATCCCCGCGTCAAAGCCTTCCATCCGGGCGATCCCTGCCACAGCCGGAGTCGGAACGATCCCCGCCGTTACCACCTGTGCTCCCATCGAGCACAGTCCGGCCGCCAGCGCAGACTCGAGCAGCGTGCCGGAGATTCGCGTGTCGCGTCCGACGATAAACCGAGGGGTATGTCCCCGCCCCAGTGTTCGGGCCGCCGCTGCGCCCAGGGCGAGTGCCAGCATCGGTGTCAGCTCGGTGTTTGCGACACCGCGCACACCATCGGTACCAAATAATTTTTCGGCCATGAACTTCGTATCTTCTCCTGAGTAAATTACCCTCACTACTGGGGCTTGGGGATATTGTCTGGCACTGGTTTCTCCGGTGAGATCGGAGGGGGCGCGAGGACATGGATCGTCACGGTGATCGGACCGCGCGGCGAGAGCGAAAGCCTCGCCGGGATGATCGGCTCGACCCGTCGCACGACATCGGACGTTGCCGCCGAGAGATCGATGGGTGCCGTTGTGAGAGTTCCCGCCGTGGCCAGGTCTTCCGGGCGGCCCTCCGCGATCACGGTCGAGGGGGAGATGGTAATACTGCCGAAGCGGAACGGTGCAGGCGGCGAGCCGACTACATTCGGGCTGACCACCAGCGTTTTCCGGGCCAGGGTGCGGACCAGCTCCATGCGGATATGAGTTGTCGGGGGCGTCACGGTGACATCTCCCACCGGAACACCGCTGCTGTCGAGCGCAATGATCGTAAAGTCGTCGTTGACCGCCCCTGATCCCTGATCGGGATCCGCCTGCGCAACCAGCCGGGCCACGGCCATGACGGCTTCCTGCGTGCCGGTAATCACGGCCTCACGGGGTGAAACATTCGGCACGGAAAACGCAAAATTCGGCGGCGT
>JANXMY010000173.1 GCA_025354405.1 Armatimonadota bacterium | reverse complement strand
TTGAAAACCACTCGCTAGGTAAGGCGTCCTTCGGACGTCGGTTTCATACTCCTGTCCTCCACCCGGAGGGTGCTTAACCTAGCGAGTGGTTTTCAACCACTCGGCCCTGCTCGGTCCTTTCACGCATTCCTAACTCCTACTCATTTCTACTCTGGTATCCATCAGTCCCTTATCCATCAATCCGATATCCAGCGGACCTTTGCTGCTGCGATCCGTGCCAGGGACTCGTCCAAACGACCTTCAGCAATTCTCCCATTCACAACTGCCGCCAGCAGTGCGGCTTGAATCGCCTTCTGGGTTTCCCACTCATGGCAGCAAAGCAGGACATCCGCCCCCGCCTCGACTGCCAGCACGGCGGCTTCGGCGGCTCCCCAGCCGTCGGCGACACCTTTCATCTCCAGATCGTCGGTAATGATGAGCCCGCCGAAGCCCATCTTTTCCCTGAGCAGCCCGGTCAGGATCGCCGGGGAGAGGGTCGCGGGCAGAGTTGGGTCGAGGGCGGAGAACAGAATATGGGAGGTCATGATGGCAGCAATCCCGGCTTTGATAGCGGCCCGAAATGGCACCATCTCAACGGCCTCCAAATGCGCTAAATCGTGCGTAATTCGGGGCAATGCAAAGTGCGAGTCGGTGTCCGTATCCCCATGTCCGGGGAAGTGCTTGCCGCAGGCCAATACTCGTGCATCCTCCTGAAAACCGCGCATGGCCGCGACGCCCATGGCCGCGACTTGTTCCGGATCAGTTCCATACGAACGGTCCCCAATGACCGGGTTCCGCGGATTGCTGTCCACGTCCAGCACCGGGGCAAAGTCCCAGTTAAAGCCCAGTTGTCGCAATTCCGTGCCGATCTCCTGCGCCGCCGTTCGTGCCGTTTCCGGGCTTGATCGCCCGATCTCCCGCGCCGTCGCCCGTTTTGCGTAGTGCGGCGGTCCCAGCCTCTGCACCCGGCCCCCCTCCTGATCCACTGCGACAAATAACGGTGGTAAGCCAGCCGCCTGAGCCCGATGCTGCAGACCGGCAATCGTCGCTTTCATCCGCCCCAGCGGCTGGATATTGCGTCCCATCAAAACCACACCGCCGACGTGCAGGTCATCTATCAGCACGGTGGCCTGGGTGTCGGTTTGCCAGCCGAATAGGAGCATCTGGCCGATCTTGTGGGAGAGGGTCATGGGTTATCTCGTCTATATCTTTCGATCTGATTGTACCTGCTTCGTTGACTTTCACGCCTCTGCGGTGCTATAATTCGGCGGCGGTTGCCCAGGAAATCTGGAAGCAGGCGACCCGGCCAAAGGACATTTTCATTCATGGCAAATACCGTAGTCGTCGGGGCGATGTGGGGCGATGAGAGCAAGGGCAAGCTGATCGACTTCCTGGCCCACGATAAAGATGTGGTTGTGCGCTGGGGCGGTGGCTCCAATGCCGGACATACCGTGGTGGTTCCGAACGCCGAAGGCGGCGAAGACGAGTATAAGCTGCATTTGGTTCCGTCGGGCATTTTGCACCCGAACACGCTCTGCGTGGTGGCAGATGGAGTCGTGCTGGATCCGGCGTCATTCGTCGGCGAGCTGACGGCACTCAAAGCACGTGGCGTAACCTGCGAGAACTTGAAAATCAGCGGCAACGTGCATATTGTGCTGCCTTATCACGTTCTCCTCGATGAGCTGGAAGAGAAGCGCAAGGGCAAGCGGGCACTTGGCACGACCGGACGCGGAATTGGCCCGGCGTACCAGGACAAAGCCGCCCGGGTCGGAATACGGATGCGGGAGTTTGTAGACCCGGCACTTTTTGCGGAGCGTCTCGCCGAAGTGCTGGAATACAAGAACGAACTACTGACCAAAATCTATGGTGTCGAACCACTTTCTGCGGAAAAGATTCTCGCCGACCTTCTGCCCCATGCCGAAGCTCTGCGGCCTTATGTAGACGACACGGCCCTGCGCGTCGCGTATGCGGCTCGGTCCGGCAAGAAAGTACTCTTTGAGGGAGCACAGGCAACCCTTCTGGATATCGACCTCGGTACCTATCCCTATGTCACCTCCTCGCATCCGTCCGCCGGTGGGGCCTGTGTCGGTACCGGGCTGGGTCCAACTCAGATCGATCAGATCATCGCGGTCACCAAGTCATATACCACGCGGGTGGGGGCGGGTGCCTTTCCCACGGAGCAGAACAACGCGCTCGGCGATCTGATCCGGGAGCGTGGGGCAGAGTATGGCACGACGACGGGCCGGCCACGCCGCTGCGGCTGGCTGGACGGCGTCGCACTGCGCTACTCCGCCCTGGTCAACGGCCTCACTGACCTTTATTTGGGGCATTTGGATGTTCTCACCGGCTTCGAGGAAGTCAAGATGGCCGTGGCGTATAACTTGAACGGGACGGAGATCGTGGACTTCCCAAGCGACCAGAGTCGTCTGTCCCGCTGTGAGCCCATCTACAAAACGTTCCCCGGCTGGCCGGAGGATGTCAGCGGAATCCGCGAGTATTCGAAGTTGCCGGAAAATGCCCGTAAATATGTTGAAGCAGTGGAAGAATACGTCGGCGTGCCGATCACGACGCTCTCTGTCGGGCGGCGGCGGGACCAGACGATTTTCCGGGGAGCCTAACGGTTCCAGGCTGAATATTTGGTGAATAATGCTCGCTTCTTTTGTTCATAACTTTATATTGATCACACTCGAGGGCACCCCAGACGTTCTCGAGCGGCTGCTGGAAGGTATTGCGGACGCCGACCCGGTGTGGGACCGCCGACCGGACCCGGCTCGCTTTACGCTTCGAGAGATCGTCGGGCATCTGGCGGACTGGAACGGTGTTTTTATGGAACGGATTACCCGCATCCGTGACGAAGACTTGCCCGATTTAGCTGCGCGAAAAGTGGAAGATATCGCGCGCGAGACCGGCTCGTTCGTGGCCGCCCCTGCCGACTCCCTAGCCCGCTTCCGGGCAACCCGGCTGGCGATGATCCCAACACTTCGTGCTCTGGAGCCGAACCAATGGGAGCGGACCGGAAATATTGTCGGTCACCCCGTCGCTTCGGGGGCCGTCAGCATCGAATCCTGGTTTGTACAGATTGCCGGGCATGATGGCTACCATTTGCAGCAGATCGCGCAGTGGCTAAAGCCGACTTTTGAGAAAGAATAATTAGAAAAACATATGCGCAAAAAGATAATCGCCGGGAATTGGAAGATGAACAAGACGATCGGCGAAGGATTGGCTTTGGTAGAAGAATTAAAGCCGCTTCTTGCTGGCAAGACAAATGTTGATGTCGTCATCTGCCCACCCTACACTGCGCTCTACCCGATTTCGCAGGTGCTTGAGGGCACGGGGATAGGCCTCGGCGCGCAGGAGGTATTCTGGAAGGCCAGTGGGGCCTATACCTCGCAGATTTCGCTGCCAATGCTTGCCGATGCCGGGGTGCAGTATGTGATTTTGGGCCACTCCGAGACGCGCGGACGCTTTGGGGTGCCGGAGCCGGACTTGACGCCGGACCTGCTGCGAACCTTTGGCGAAACCGATGCCGGGGTGAACATCAAAGCGCAGGCGACGCTCGCCGCCGGGCTGGTGCCGATACTTTGTATTGGCGAAACACTGTCTGAGCGGCAGCGGGGCGAGACGGACGATGTCGTGCGGGCACAGGTGCTTGGGGCGCTGGCGGGGATCGCGGGGGCTTCCGTAGCCGCAAATGTTGTGTTCGCCTATGAGCCGGTCTGGGCGATCGGAACGGGCGAGACCTGCGCCGCTGACGAAGCGAATCGCGTGTGCGGCGTCGTGCGCCATGCCGTCGAGATGGCCTATGATACAGCGGTGGCCGAAGCTGTGCGGATTCAGTATGGCGGGTCGATGAAGCCTGACAATGCCGCTGATCTGCTGTCCCGGCCTCATATCGACGGGGGATTGATCGGTGGGGCGAGCTTGAAAGCTGCGGATTTTGCGGCGATCGTGATGGCTGCGGGATAATCTTGCACGTTTGCTTTCACGCAGGATCGGGGACAACTAAATTAAGGTTTTTCGATTCTTAGGGGACACTTATGGAAATGAAATACGCTGTTAAAGTTGTTTTCCCGGCAATTCTGCTGGCCGGGCTCTCTCTCCTCGCGGTCATGCCGACCCGGGCAGATACCATCTCGTTTTCTAACACTCCGGCCAGTAACGTCGTAGCGCAGCTAAACCGCCAGCTCGGCATCACGATCGTCTTTCGTGGTGCGGTCGGGGCCAGCCAGCCGGTGACCTTCTCGGTCGACGATCCCACAACACCCGCCGGACGATTGGATGCGGTTAGCTCTCTGGCGAATGCGCTTGGGCTGGACTTTCAGAAAGTTTTCGTGGTCAGCAAGATCGATGCCGGGGCGGTCGTACCCGAAATCAAGATCGATGGTAATGCGCCGATTGTTTTTCCCTCTGAGAAGATGACAGCGCGGGAAGCCATCCAAATTGTTGCGTCTGTCGATAATGCGGTGACGCAGATTAGCGGTGCGGTGACAGGCGATGTGGTCTTTCCCAGTCGACGTATGCGGGCGACGGACGCGGCGGCGCTGATCGCAAAGCAGACGCAAACCGGCTGGAAGGCATATTATGGTCTGTTCAAGCGCGGGCAGGGGCCTCAGCGATTGGAAGGTCTGATACTTGACCACACGAACGGTGGTCAAGCGATCACGGAGTTGCCGCTTCTGACCTATCGCAACACGATCTCGCGTCCCGTCCCAGTGGAGTCTGCCGGGTTAAAGCCCGCGCCTAACTCACTTCCGAGCGTGGGCCCTAACGTAACTGTCGTGCCCTCTAACAACCCTCTCTATACTCAGCCCTACGGCTATTCGCCCTACGGCTACTCGCCCTATGGATTTAATCCCTATGGCTACTCTCCGTACGGTGACAATGGCTATGGCAACTACGGTGGATATGGTGGTTACTCGCCCTATGGCGGCTACGGGGGTTACCCGGGGCAAAACGGACCAATCTATCCTGGTTACAACTATGCACCCACCGGAAATGGCCCGGTCGGTACGGGAAGCGGCCCGACGGTAACGTCAGTTATGCCGGATTTCCCTTACTACGACGGCAACCAGAATATGATTGGCGGCTACTGACACATGACGGAGCTTTTAGCGGCGGCTCTCATACGCGACATCCCGGACTTCCCCAAGTCCGGGATTTTGTTTAAAGATATTACCCCGGTTCTTGGGAATGTCCAGGCATACCAGGAGGTCATTGACTGTTTTGTCGAGCAGGCGAATAGTCTCAGCCCCGAAGTCGTGGTAGGAATTGAAGCTCGTGGCTTTCTGTTTGGCGCCCCCCTCGCACTAGCCCTCGGAGTTGGTTTCGTGCCTATCCGCAAAATCGGCAGGCTGCCACACGAAACTCTCTCGGAAGAATATGCCCTGGAATACGGTACGGCAGCCGTGGAAGTGCACCGGGATGCACTGGCACCGGGGGCCCGCGTGCTCATCGTGGATGATCTGCTGGCAACCGGTGGGACCGCGTTAGCTTCAGCCCGCTTGATCGAAAAGCTTGGGGCGAAAGTGGTGGGGTTCCACTTTTTCATCGAGCTGTGTGAACTGTCCGGCCGAGGCGCGCTGAACGGCTATGAAGTACAGTCACTGCTGAAGTACTGAAGAAAGAGATGCCTACTCTAATCTCCAGTGCAGCCCCACCAGTGTCAGCACTGCAAGCGCTGCGAGCGCGTACCGCAGGAATGGACGCGGGATCTCCCCGGTCAGCGTTGGCAGCAAGCGTGACAAGCCCCCTCCCCCCAAAACATACACTACGGCTATCAAAGGCAGCATCATGGCTGCGGGACTGACCGGGGCGTAGACCATATCAACTCCCAGCGTCAAGAGCCCCCACAGCATCACCGGCGCCCAGCGTGCCCGGCGCATCGGCTCGCTGATCTCAGCAAAAAGCGGCAGCAGGAACCACAAGATTAAGAGGCTGGCCGGTGCCGCTAGAAAGTGAATTGCCTCCCAATGGAAGCCGAACCTGGGAAGCACCAGGCTTTTGTGGCCGAGGGCGATTTGTGCCGCCCAGATTGCTGGGACTGCAGCCAGGTAAATGGCCGCGCCATAAATCGAACGCTTGCGGTGCTGCACAACGGAAAGCCCAGCCAGCAGCAGTCCCAACAGGAGGCCGTCGGGTCGAACGAAGGCCGCACCTGCCGCCAGCGCCAGAGCGGCAAGCGATGAACCGGCGACAAACGCAAACAGCGCGGTGATCGTCAGCAGCATAAAAAGTGCGCTCTGAGGCGCTATGGCGCACAGGTGCAGAAACGGCAGACTCGTCGCCGCGAGCAGCCCCGCTCCCAGCCCCGCTGCGCGGTCACGGATCTTCCATCCCAGCAAATAGAGCGCCACGACTGTCCCAGCTGCCGAAATCAATCCCCCGGTCGTGTTTGGGCTGAACCCAACGGCGCGGGAAGCGACACTCAGGGTCAAAACGGTCAGCAGCACGATCCAAAGGGCGTCGAACAGGCCGAATTTTGGGCGGTTCGCCCGGGGAAGGCGCGGCTGCGGGGCCTGGCGCCGGGGCAGGGGACGGTCAGTGTCTATGTCGATGGGGCGGGTATCGGGCATGGAATTCCTCACTGTGATGCACCCAAACTATAGCATACCCCACCATATTTTTGAGCGTCCTCGCGATTATCTCTTCCTCTCAGGTATACTTTGCCCATGAGAGGCATTATACTAGCTGGCGGTTCCGGGACACGCCTGCACCCGCTGACACTGGCAGTCAGCAAACAGCTGATGCCGGTTTACGACAAACCGATGATCTATTACCCGCTCAGCGTCTTGATGCTGGCGGGAATCCGCGAGATCCTCATCATTTCGACCCCCCATGATCTGCCCCACTTTGAGAAGCTGCTCGGAGACGGCTCCCGCCTCGGGTGTACCTTCGAGTACGCGGCTCAGGAGACGCCGAACGGTCTGGCACAGGCCTTTGTGATCGGGGCTGAATTTATCGGGGTGGAAAAGGTGGCGCTGATCCTGGGAGATAATATCTTCTACGGTTCTGGAATCGCGCAGCTATTGCAGTCGAATTCGAACCCGGATGGTGGGGTTGTGTTTGCGTATCATGTGCAGGACCCGGAACGCTACGGGGTGGTGGAGTTCGATGAAAATTGCAGGGCGGTTTCAATCGAGGAAAAGCCGGCCCGCCCGAAATCTGCTTATGCTGTGCCGGGGCTGTATTTCTACGACAACGATGTGGTCCAGATTGCGCGAGACCTAGAGCCCAGTCCGCGCGGCGAATACGAGATTACCGACGTCAACCGTGTGTTTCTGGCCCAGGGACGCTTACAGGTCGGAATCCTGGACCGTGGCGTAGCATGGCTGGACACCGGGACTTTCGCCTCACTCATGCAGGCGGGGACTTTTGTGCAGGTCATTGAGGAGCGTCAAGGCCAGAAAATTGGCTGTATCGAGGAAGTGGCGTTTCGGATGGGGTTTATCACAGCGGAACAATTGCAGGCGATTGCCGAGCCGCTGATGAAAAGTGGGTATGGTCAATATCTGGTAAGTTTGCTCAGGCCGGAATTTAGATAACAGACGAACTTCTTAAAACGAACGGAGATTACGAAGATGGCGGAACAGATTACGACGGCCTCCGGGCTGCAATATGTGGACGAAGTGGTCGGGGATGGGGTTTGCCCCACGAACGGACAGAACGTCAAAGTGCATTACACGGGAACTTTCCCGGACGGACGCAAGTTCGATTCGTCGCGGGATCGCAGCCAGCCGTTCCAGTTCGTCATCGGCCAGGGCCGAGTGATCCGGGGCTGGGATGAAGGCGTATTGACCATGAATGTCGGCGGTCGGCGCATCCTGACTGTGCCTGCACATCTTGGTTACGGGGCTGCCGGTGCGGGCGGGGTCATCCCACCAAATGCGACACTCGTCTTCGATGT
Organism: Armatimonadota bacterium; assembly: GCA_025354405.1. Classification (GTDB taxonomy): domain Bacteria; phylum Armatimonadota; class Armatimonadia; order Armatimonadales; family Capsulimonadaceae; genus JANXMY01. The sequence goes on along the minus strand of JANXMY010000173.1, from coordinate 8,213 downwards.
CGAGCTTTTGGAAGTAGGGTAATAGAGATGCTCGCCAAACTTTCTCCTGCCGACTTTGGCCCGGATTTTGGGCCGCACGTAACAACGCAGGAGTATGGCGGCGGCCGGCGGATCGAGGGGGTCAAAATCCTCGATCTGCGCCTGCTGACCGACGACGGGGGCTCGTTTGCAGAGCTAGTTCGCTTCGACGATGCGGGTAACTTGGAAGCTATACCTGAATTTAAAGTCCGTCAGTCATCGTACTCGCAAGTTCTGCCGGGAGCAATCAAAGCCTTTCACCTGCACTTCAACCAGGAAGATGTCTGGTTCGTCCCGCCGACGGATCGCCTGCTGATCGGCCTGGTGGATGCACGAAAAGATTCGCCGACCTACAATGCTTCCATGCGCTTTGTTATGGGCGGCGGCAAAGCGCAGCTGCTGTATATCCCGCGTGGGGTAGGGCATGGTGGAGCGAATATCTGGCAGCAGCCAGCGACGATCTTGTACTACGTCAGTCAGCAGTTTGATCTGGGCGACCCGGATGAGCGGCGCTTGCCGTGGGATATTCTCGGCGCGGACTTCTGGCAGATGACGCCGGGTTAGAATCTTAGTTAGACAGTTATGCCTCAGACATTTTCCACGGTCCACTGGTCCAATTTACACGCCGATGCCACCTTCCTGGCGGGCGAAGAGCTGCCCGCGCAGAGCGAAGGCAAACTGTGGGCCGTGCTGACGTTCGTGTTTTACGGGGATAAAGTTGCGCTGGCGGATATTACCGGTCGGGGCCTTTGTGTACCTTCCGGAAAAATCGAGCCCGGAGAAAGTGTAGACGCAGCTGCCGTACGCGAAGTTTGGGAAGAGACCGGAGCGACGCTGGACCCGGAGCGGCGGAGGCTGATTGGATGCTACCATCTGACGCCGCGCGGCGAACCGGGCATCGTTCCCGAGCGCTATTGCCCGGTGTTCGTGGCGGAGGCCTGGAGCTTTGCGCCGATCCCGGAAGGGTCCGAGTCGCGCGGTGTTGTCATGGCGGCGGTGGAAGATGTCGCCGATGTCTACTTCACCTGGGATGCTCTGATGGCGGAAGTCTTTGAGTTTGCCGAAGAACGTCGAAACACTCTCTTTCCGGTGGGTATTTCCGTTACTAAGCTTCTTGGCTGAGTGATTCATCGCATCGACGCTAGTATCTTTTCCAATTCCCCATCCGGCAAATTTCCGATAATTACGACCTTCATTCCGTCCTGATGCCCGAACAAGACGCCGCGCCGCGCGAGAGAGTTCTTCTCCGCAGTGCCGCTCTTCAAATCTGGCGTCTGAAAGACGGAGAGTGCGTTGACGCCATTGATATAGCGCAGCTCGACGACTCGTATATCGCCTCGGGTCGAAACGGAACCGGCCACAAAGTGAAAGCCTTCCGGCAAATAGGTCGGCAAAGGCCAGGTTGGTCCGGCTTGCTGTCGGACTTGAATCAGTGTCAGAGAAGCCGTTTCAAAGCCACGTGTCACCACATTACTGCCGGAATGAGGCACACGAAACGCGGCCTTATCGAACCCCAAATTGTAGGTCACCTGCGTGTAGTAAGAAGCAGATTGCAGCTGCCCCGCAGCATCGTACTGTTCGATTCGAAGCTGGGCGCCGTTTGTGGGATCGATCCAAAACCGCCGCCATGGTGCGGGAGTCGTGCTGCGGGCTGCGACGCTGACGATCCCGCAGAGATGTCCGGCAATGGTGTCGGTACCAAAACCTTCCACGATCAAGCGGCCAGAGCGTATCTGGTCGATAATTTCCGGAACACGAACGCGCAGGATCTGAATACGTGAGGGACTCAGCTCCAGCGTGTCTTTTGAGGGGATCAAGTGGCAGTAGAACCGGCCATTGTCAATGATCTGTTCCCCCGCGAGGCGGGTCGGCCGAAGATAATCCAGCCGCATGGCTTTTGCACCATTGCGCTGGACAAGCTGCTCTGAGGAGATATCCAGGCCGTTTCGGGAGATAGTGGTTATCTGGTCACCAGAGAGGGCAAGAGAATTTTCGGCCTGAAGCATCAGCTTGAGCAGCTCCTGTGCCGCCGGGTCGCTCTGACTAACATGTGGAGCCTGTGGGCGGGAGCCGGAACGGGACTGCCGGGGCAGATGCTGTCGCACCGGGCCAGAATAACCTGGTGCGGTGAGCGATAATAAGGCTGCACCGACAGCCGCAATCAGTGGACGCATTTAGAATAACCCCGTAATTTAGAATAACCCCGTGTCGGAAGCCTTCGGAGCATAACTGTCTGAAGCTGGCGTGGCATCCAGATTTCCCGCGAGATTCTGGGCGGCGAGATCGGCGAGTGGCTCGGCCGCAGCTGCCCGGCGATGCTGGGCGACACAATCAGCGACAAAGGCCTTATCTGCAAGATGCACTGCGGAGGAATCAGGCGTAGGGCCTTGATACTGCGGTACCCAGACTGCGGCGGCTATCGCCGTGAGCGCAAAGCCAAGAGCGAGGGCAGGACGCAGGCGCCGACCGGTCGCTGGCAATCCGATAGTGCGAAATATCCCAGCCAAGCGGCCCTGCCTGGTCAAAACCAGTGGCGGCCGACGGGTCAGGGCTAGGCGTTGAGCGAGTTTGGCGTCGAACTGATCGGAGGGCTGACGTGTTGGCAGGGCCTGAAGAACTTGACGCATCGTGAGCAGGTCCCGGCTAAGATTCGTACAGGCTGTGCAGGCCGCCAGATGTGTCTGGACCTTCCAGGCGGTCGAGACATCCAGGGTTTCATCGGTAAATTCCGACAGCAATAACTTCACTTGGTTACAAATCATCATCCACCCGTCTCTCTCCTGCTGCAAGATACCCGGAAAGCTTTTCTCGAAGCTGCATTCGGGCATTAAATAAACGCGATTTTACCGTTCCCAGCGGGCATCCCACGATCTGGGCGATCTCCTCGTAGGGCAGGCCTTCGACATCATGCAGTATGACTGCGGCGCGGAGCTTTTCTGGAAGCTGTGCCAGGCTAAGCTGTATCTGCTCCGCCATTTCGGTATTTTCCAGCAAGCGCTGCGGCTCATAGGTCGAGTCGGGGATTTCGTGACCACTTTCACTGTCATTGCCCAGAATTGGTTCATCAAGTGAATAAGCTGGCGTTCGAGTTCTGCTGCGCCGGAAACGATCTATGCAAAGATTGCTTGCGATTCGAAAGAGCCATGTACTCAAGCTGGATTGACTCCGGAACGAGTCAATCGACGTGTACATCCGTATGAACACCTCCTGAGTCAGGTCTTCCGCATCATCGCTGCTTCCGGTCATACGATAGATATAGCTGTATACCTTGGACTTGTAGCGCGAGACGACCTCATTGAACGCGGACTCATCGCTGGCGCGGCATCGTTCGACCAGTGACAGATCAGGAACTGGAACACGGATCACCTGGGCATATCCCATCTCTTGTTGCTCCCCTATGGGTGTTCTTATTGGCTTGTGCTCATTGTTGACGCCGGACCAGAGAGATTGTTCACCGATTCAATGCCTTGCTGCAGAATACTTTTACGCACAGGGAGGAATTTTATGCTGTTTGAGAGCAATTATACCGTATACTATTATGTAACCAAAGTATTTGTCACTCTCTTGTCCAAACAAACTCATGTCCAAATAAACGGAGGATCTCCATGATTAAGAACAACGTGAAGAACATCGCAGCGCGCGGCCTGACCGGAGCCCTGACCCTGGCGGCATTGCTGGCGCTGGTGCAGGTTTCCGGAATGGTCTCCGCAGCTGCAGGGCCCGAACGATCGCTGGCGGGGATTCATATCTTCGATCCCGGTTCACAGGTAACCGCAAAGTTCGGCAACCCGAGCCGTATTTTGGTGGGCGGAGTTGCTCCTGGAGCATTCTCGGCTGGTGGGGCTGGCGGTTCCAGCAGCGGTGGCTATGGCATGGGTGGACCCGGGGGTGGTCAAGGACCTCAGGGGGCGAGTATGGGACAACCCAGCCAGGGGCAGCGTGCGGGTGCCGGTCTGCTGCCGGGCTTCTCAGGTGTTCCCATGGGCTCGTCTGGCGCGGGTGGCGGCTTTCCTGGTGCAGGCGGCGGCTTTCCTGGCGCGGGCGGCGGTGAGTTTCCGGGTGCGCCCGGGGGTGGGGCCGGTGCAGCAGTTCTGCCTCCTAAAGAGGCTGTGACGTTGATCTATGATCGTCAGAACGGTGGCTCCCTGGAGTTCACTATTTCGCCGGACAAGCGTGTCGTTCAGATTCGCGAGACGGGCTACAACGGAGCGTATGGAACAGCCCGCGGAATCAAACTGGGCATGAAATATTCGGACGTCAACCGTCTGTATGGATACCCCGAGAATACGTTGATTCAGGGGGCCATCATCAACACCGATTACAAAGACTCGCTGCACTGCGGCTTCCAGTTCCTGGACCAGAAACTTGTGGGTATTATCGTCGCTTCGCCGGACTAAGAACGTATTATGGCCGACCGCAGCGACATTGATGAGGTGCGGACCCGGACGGATATCGTATCGGTGGTCGAGCGTTATGTGACCCTGAAGCGCTCGGCTGGGAAGCTCAAAGGCCTTTGTCCCTTTCATCAGGAGAAGACGCCTTCGTTTGTGGTTAGCCCGGAGATCGGCCGCTGGCACTGCTTCGGCTCCTGTGCTGAAGGCGGCGATGTCTTCAAGTTCGTTCAGAAGATCGAGAATCTGACGTTCCCAGAGGCATTGGAGCGGCTGGCTCTCGCGGCGAACGTCACCCTGACCAGCCGGCAAGGGCGTTCAGAGGCGCCGAATGGCTCGGCGGGCGGCGGCTCCTCCCCTGTCTCGAATGCTGGGGAGCGTGACCGGCTGTACAAGATCAATGCACTGGCCCTGCGTTTCTACCGTGAAGTCTTGGAGCGTTCCCCGGTCGCGCGGGACTACATGCAGGAGCGCGGGCTGGCATTTGCCGTACAGGAAGCCTTTTCGCTGGGCTTCGCGGCAGACGACTGGGACGGCCTCACCCGGTTCCTGGTCCAGAAGGGTGCCAGCCTCCCCGATGCCGAGAAGGCGGGACTGGTCGCTCAGGGCGAGCGCGGGCATTACGACCGTCTTCGCGGACGCCTGGTGTTTCCGATCTTCGATGTGCAGGAGCGGCCCATTGCTTTTGGCGGACGTCTGATCGCCGAGGCGCGGCCGGGGCAGCCGAAATACTGGAATTCGCCGGAAACGCCGGTCTTTTCCAAAAGCAAAACGCTTTATGGCCTGTCTCGCGCACGCAAAGCAATTGCGGCGAAAGAACAGGCGGTGGTAGTCGAGGGCTACACCGATGTGATTGCCTGCCATCAGGCCGGGTTCGAGAACGTTGTCGCGACGCTCGGAACATCACTAACCGAAGATCATGTACAGATATTAGCCCGGCTGGCATCTGTCGTGCTGCTGGCTTTCGACGCTGACTCGGCGGGGCTGAAGGCCGCAAGCCGGGCGGCGCAGATCTTTGAGGCGCAGGAAGTGGAAGTGCGGGTGCTGGACCTGCCGGAAGGCGAGGATCCGGACAGCCTGTTGAAATCCGGTCAGCGGCGGGTGTTTGAGCAGGCGATGGAAGATGCGCTGCCGCTGACGGAGTACCGTATTCGGCGTCTCGTGCGCAAAGGCCCGATCGAGACGGAGCGGGACCGGATCGCATTGTTCAAAAAAGCCATGCCGATTCTGGCGACTGTCCCGAGTATTCTGGAGCGGGAGCAGTACGTGAAAATACTCGCCCCGTACCATCCGCAGTATAGTGCGGGGGCGGCATTCGCGGAAGAGCATATCCGGCAGGACATTGCCGGGCATATTTCGGGCCAAAGCAGTGTCTCTCACTCGCCGCAGGCCTGGGCTGGTCGTCGGCCTTCGCCACCGCCGACTCCGCCCTCAGGAGGCGGGGCGACGGAACAGGCGGAGCGGCATCTGCTGCGTGCTCTGGTCAGTGAAGACCCGGCACTGATGGGGTGCGCTCTCAGTTCCGTCTCAGCAGACGATTTTGTCAGTGACCGAGCGCGGGTGCTGGCAGCAGCCCTCTTCGAGCATTTCGCGCGCACTGGAACGCTGGATGCCCAGGAAGTTCTCGCAGCACTCGGGGATGGTCCCAGTGCAAATTTACTGGCGGGTTTGCTGATGAACAGCAGCGAACCATTGAGCGAAGATTTAGTTGCCGGATCTGCGGCACGTCTCAAAGCAAACGCGAAATCCGGCCTGTATGCCCGTCTCAAGCTTCAGGTGAACGCAGGAACCGCGGACGCATCGGAAATCGAGCAATTACGCCGTCTACAAAGCGAGTTGAAGGGGACACCGAAGTCGCCTGCACTGCTTGAAGGGTAAAAAAGAACGTGTCGATAAGGGATGCAAGCACTGTGGCCACCCCGCTCCGGACGAAAGGGGCGCGGCATGAGAGTGACAACTCCGAAATGTCTGCCGAAATGTCTGGGGAAATGCTCGAACAGGTCCTGCATTTTCTTCCTGACAGCGGGGTTCCCGTTGGGGGGCAGCATCACGATCTTGACGCGTCGCCCTATCTCCCTGAAGATGGTCAAAAACATGGTGACCATTCCGAGTCAGATCTTTCCCCTGAAGATCTCTCCGCTCTGGAAGGTCTGCCGCTCGACGATTCCGTTCGGATGTGGCTGCGCGAAGTAGGCCGTACGACGCTGCTGTCACTTTCCGAGGAGATCCGTTTGGCCAAGCGGATCGAGCGCGGGGATCAAGATGCTAAAGCGACGCTGACTCAGGCCAATCTTCGGCTGGTCATCTCCATCGCCAAACGTTACACCCTGCGCGGGATGTCTTTCCCAGATCTCATCCAAGAAGGCAATATTGGCCTGATTCGGGCGGTGGAAAAGTTCGATTACCGCAAGGGCTACAAGTTCAGCACCTATGCCACCTGGTGGATCCGTCAGGCGATCACCCGGGCGATCGCTGACCAGGGCCGCACGATCCGTATCCCGGTCCATATGGTGGAGACAATCAACCGTCTGGTCAAAGCCAGCAGCCATCTCCTGCAAACTTTGGGCCGAGAGGCTACGCTTGAAGAGATCGCTGCCGAGATGTGCCTGTCTCTCGAGCGCGTCTCCGAAATCCTCCGCATCGCCCCCGAGCCGCTGTCCCTCGAAACTCCCATCGGGGAAGAAGACGACAGCCGCCTCGCCGACTTCCTGCGCGACGACGACTCGCAGTCCCCGACCGAATCCGCTACCTTCATGATGCTCCGCGAGAAGATCGAGGAGGCGTTAGGCTCCCTCACCACCCGCGAGCGGGACGTCCTCAAAATGCGCTTCGGCCTCGACGACGGCTACCCGCACACGCTGGAAGAAGTGGGCCGACATTTCCAGGTGACGAGGGAGCGTATCCGCCAAATCGAGGCCAAAGCTCTGAAGAAACTCAGGCATCCTGGCAAGTGCCGGCTCCGAGAGTATGTGGAGTAGGGGAGTAAGATTACCATCGCACGCATGCGAAGGGCTTAAAGCCAAAAATTTGATCCACTCTTACCTCCAACAGATTTTGAGGAATTCGTCGATCTCTGGCAAATACACCTCAGTGGGCAGGTTTGCACTGCACGAACACTTCCAATGTAACTTCGCAGCGGTTATTAGCTGATGTTACGAGGACAACGCGCTACTTCTTATAGTCAATCAGCAGCTTGTGGACATCCTCGCAATCATGCTCAACGGACACGGATAACGCTGTACGGCCTTTATTGTCAGAAAATGTAGGATTTGCTCCCGAATCCAAAAGCAGTTGAACAAAAGAGATATGACTTTAATGGACCCAAGAATTTAGACAGTGAAAGTGGCTAAAATAAGGTGAGCCGATGGAAGGCTCACCCGATGACAACCCGAAAATTCACACCGCTACATTCAAGGCGCAGGTCGTCCAGCAAGTCCTGCACGAGTACGATAGTCCCCGCGCAGCCCGCAAAGGACTGGCCGACTACTTCGAGTTTTACAACCAGGGGCGCCTGCATCAGTCGCTTGGCTGCCGCACTCCCGCCGAAGTTTACTTCGACACGACCCTGCAGAAAAAGGGAAGACTGAAAAAGGAAAGCCGGCGCTTTCTCCTACGAGACGCGTGGGTGGGCGATCTAGCCGCCCCAAAAAGTAATAGTCAATCCTCGTCCAGCGGACTCCGAACCCCTTTGCCGCCCCGGTTGAGGACATGGGTGTAGATCATGGTCGTGCGGACATCGGCATGGCCGAGCAATTCCTGTACCGTCCGAATGTCGTAGCCGCCTTCAATTAGGTGGGTGGCAAA
>JANXMY010000154.1 GCA_025354405.1 Armatimonadota bacterium | reverse complement strand
AATATTTTGCTTAAATGGCGATCGTCATGCGCCGCTTGCGGGTGACAACGACGGCGCCAGCGACGAGACCCATGCAGAGAATCATTGTTGGGACGCCAGGCTCTGGGACGGCCTGCGGATAGGTTGTGTTTCCTTTCGCGTACATCAAGTTCTGCTGATGGCCACCTGAAGCTGACTGCAGTGCCTGGATCCACATCGCAGTGCTGGATTGGTCAGTGGTCTGATGACAGGCCAGTGCTTCGTAATAGGCTGCGAGGCTGCCAAGCGAGCCGAGATTTTTGGCTTGCACCTGTCCTGATGTCAGGCCGTCGCCGCCATCGCGTACGATGTCCCAGATGCTGGTGATAGTCACCGATCCCAGATCGTTTGTGGTGATAGCCGAAGCCAGTCCGCCCGCGTAATAGGAGCCGGAGAGGGAACCTTTTGCATCGGTAATGTGATACTGTGTATTAGCCGTATAAGTGTCACTGGTGTGAATGTCGTGGGTGATGTCTACGCAGAAGATATTGATCGGGTCGCCCGCCAGGGTCCCGAGGTACCGACCAGCGTAACCTCGCTCATAGCTGCCGCCGCAGGCGAGACTGACTGTTCCTTTATTACAGGAGCCGTGCCAAAATGCCGATAATCACCGCAAACAGGTAAAAGCCACAGGGGAAACGGGTATTTTAATCAGGAAAGTCATGAAACTTTGTCTCGCGAATATCGCGCTCTGTCTGCCGGGCGTCGCTGCCCTGCTGCTGGGATCGCTGCCGGCTCAAGCCCTGCCGCAGTTTGGACCGCTGCTGAAGCCTGTGCCGCTTGGCGTGCTGCTCTCGCCGCCGCAAAATGCACTGATGGCACCCATGCCTCCCCTGCCGCCGGTGGTGGCTCCAACGGCCAAAACTGCCCTGGGCCGCGGATTGCTCTGGAGCCGGACTTTCGACCCTAGTCTGTGGATGACTGACTGGAGCCACGTTTTCGATATCGCCTCGCTGGGCTCGTTCGACATCCCGCTGCGCAGCGATCCGGCGGAGCGCACCAATATCCTGCTTTCGGCGGGAGCAGTGGATAACACCGTGATCGCCCCTGGGGCCGTGTTCTCGTTCAATGACCAGGTGGGGGAGCGGACCGCAGACCGGGGCTATCAGGACGGACTGATGTTTGATAACGGCCAGATCGTGCGCGGCACCGGCGGCGGTATCTGCCTGGTGGCGACGGGGCTATACAATGCCGCGCTGCAGGCGGGCCTGGAGATCACCGAGCGGCATCCGCACTCGGGTGTCGTCAGCTATGCCCTGCCGGGATGCGACGCGGGAATCTATTTTGGCCAGGAAGACTTGAGATTTCGCAACACAACGCTTCGCCCGATCGTGATTCGCACAGTGCCTTCGGTCGATCATGTCACGGTGCAGCTCTTCGGCCAGACCCCGCCGCCGGGCCGGACGGTGACGATCAAGCCGACCTGGCTGGAGACCATTCCGTACTCGATCGTCATGCGCCCAGATCCAGCCCTCCTGCCGGGGATGAGCGTTGTCGAGCAAAAGCCTCGTGCCGGGTATTTTGTTCAGGTGGAGCGGCAATGGTCCTTGGGGACGCGGGTTGTTCGGCGCGAGATTGTGGCCCGGGAGCGGCGTGCGCCGCGGCCCAAAATCGTGCGCGTCGCGCTGCCACCCGATGCGCCGCTGCCGACGGCGGCACCCGTGGCACTTCCCAAGACGGATGCAGAGTTTGGGGATTAGGCGCGGCTGAAGCGGCCTGCGGGTATACTTCTGCCATGCCTACTCTTGATTCCCTTCAAGTACTCGCCGCCCGTGCGGAAGACCTCCGCGCTCGTCTCAGCCATGCGAACTATCAGTACTATATTTTGGACCAGCCGGAGCTCGCGGACAGTGAGTATGACCACTTTCTGCGCGAGCTGTCTGAGATTGAAGTGGCGCATCCGGAGATGATCACCGCGGATTCGCCGACTCAGCGCGTGGGGGCGTCTCCGCAGTCGGATTTTCAGCCGCATTCCCACCGCCAGCCGATGCTGTCCCTGGGGAACGCGTTTAACGAGGAGGAGCTGACCGCCTTCGACGAGAAAGTCAAACGTCACTTAGGCCTGGCGGAAGACGCCGATGTCGTCTATGTCGCGGAGCTCAAGATCGACGGCCTGGCCATTTCGCTGACTTACGATCAAGGCGTCCTCCAAAAAGGGGCGACCCGGGGCGACGGCTTTGTGGGCGAGGACATCACGGCCAACCTGCGAACCGTGTCCAGCCTGCCTCTGCGGCTGCGCCCGCCGCACCCGGAGTTCGTGGAAGTGCGCGGGGAAGTCTTCCTCGATCATGCCGAGTTTGCCCGAATCAATGCCGAGCGGGAGGTGTCCGGGGAGGCGGTCTTCGCCAACCCGCGCAATGCGGCCGCGGGCAGCCTCCGGCAGCTCGACACGGCGATCACGGCCAAGCGGAAGCTGAGTGCGTTTTTGTACGCGTTAGGCGCGAGCAGCAGCCGGGGGGCATCGTCGCAGAAAGAGCTTTTAGAGACGCTGAAAGGGTGGGGGATGCGGGTCAACCCGGAGGCTGTCGTCTGCCCGAATATCGCGGCGGTGATCGCATTCGTCGCCACGTGGACGGAGAAGAAAGCCTCCCTGCCGTATGACATCGACGGAATTGTCGTGAAAGTCAACAGTTCCGCCCAGCAGCAGGACCTGGGTGCGGTTGCCCGCACTCCCCGCTGGGCAATTGCCTACAAGTTCCCTGCCTTGCAGGGCCGGACGACGATCCTCGATATTGTGGCTCAGGTGGGCCGCACCGGAGCTATTACGCCGGTCGCGATCGTTGCCGCCGTCACCCTCCCGCCGAATTCCGTGGTTCAACGCGCTACTTTGCACAACCAGCTGGAGATTGACCGCAAGGATGTCCGTATCGGCGATACGGTGCTGATCCAAAAGGCCGGGGATGTCATCCCGGAGATCGTCCAGGTCGTTCTCGAAGCCCGCCCCGAAGGCACCCAGCCCTACAAACTCCCGGAGACTTGCCCCGCCTGCGGCACGCCGCTGGTTCGGCCTGAAGGGGAGGCCGTGACCCGCTGCCCGAACAGTGCTGCCTGCCCCGGACAGACTGCCCAGCGGATCGTCCACTTCGTTTCCCGGAGGGCGCTGGATATTCAGTGGCTCGGCGAAAAGCACGTCACGCAGCTTATCGAATCGGGCCTGATCAAAGATGCCGGGGACCTTTTTTCACTCACCAAAGAACAGCTCTTGCCCCTGGAACGTATGGGCGATAAGCTGGCGGACAATATCCTCGCGGCAATTGCTGCCAGTAAGACTCCGCCGCTCTCCCGGCTGGTTTACGCCCTGGGAATACGGCTCATCGGCGAACATTCCTCTGAGATTTTGGCCCGGCAGTTCGGCTCACTCGAAAAACTCCAGGCTGCGACCACGGAGGAGCTGAACGCCGTCTTCGAGATCGGCCTGACCACTGCCGAGTCCATCGTCGCCTTCTTCGGACAAGCCGAGACAACGGAGCTTCTAAGCAAGCTGACGAATGCCGGAGTCTGCCCGGTCACCGATGTCTACACCGCGCAGGCCGAGACATTTGCCGGGAAGTCTTTCGTCTTCACCGGAAGCCTCCAGACTATGACCCGGGAACAGGCCGAGGGGATCGTCAAGAAGCTGGGAGGCCGCGCCTCCTCCTCCGTCTCCAGACAAACGGGGTATGTGGTGGCGGGGGAGAGCGCGGGCAGCAAGCTCGAAAAAGCGAAATTGCTGGGGGTCACGGTGCTGACGGAGGAGGAGTTCGCGGCCCTGGCGGAGGGCGTCGGGGGCGAGTGATTGATCTTCAGCATGGTCTTTTAAAGCTGTAAAGTGTGTCGTAATGCCATATCAACATCTACCATGGGCAGGGAACCTATCACTCGCGAAATCGCACTGTCCATAACCGTCACAAGATTATCCGTCACGACTACGGAATCCGTCACAAGCCCTGATTGGCGTCCTTCGGGTGTCGCAAGCATTACCGTAATCCGGCTTGAATGTCCTGCGCGTATCATCTGGCTGGTGACCAGTGCCAGAATAACTTGCAAAATGCCAGTTTCAAGATGATCGCGCTGCACTACGAGGGCTGGACGCGGTTCAGCGGTTATCAAATCAGAGTTGGGGAAAAGTGCCAGGACAACATCTCCTCGTTTCAAAGGTGCGCCTCAATGTGGGCTTTCGCCGCATCATAGTTATCATACAAATCCATCTGTGGCTGATTCCAATCTTCGGAGAACGAAGCAAGACTCGCCCGCAATTCCGCTGCTTTTGCCGCGTTTATGTTATAGTCTTCGAGAGAAACGCTTCTCTGACTTTGGAATTCGCTTCGGATAGCCCACGCAATCAGTTCCTGTGCGATTTCTTCCTCCGCCTGTCCTTCTTGCGCGGCCTTCTCTCGCAAATAGGCCCCGATTCTCGGTTCCAAGTTCAGAGTAATGGTCATCAGCTTGTCTCCTTTTGTGAGTATACCCGCACAGCACATGGGCAGTAAAAAAGGGTAGCGTGTGAATGCAAACTGCCACTGGTACCAGTCACCGAAGTTTATCACTCAGTGACGCGGCTTCTGTCCTGTCCGATCTCTTCGACTTCTCGCACTTCCTGCTTGGACAATTCCGCGTAGACGTACAGCTATGTCTAATATCTCATGCGCTCCTTGGGGATTCCGGCGTTTACCAAACCGACAGCAATTCCGTCTTCCTCGCCGTCTTTTTGTATCCAGAGCTTGCCGTCACGCAGTTCCACATGAACCCATACACGATGGATATGCTTGAAGTCTTGCCAGCCTTCATCCATGAGAAGAAACTGCCCGTGTTTTCGATCAAAGATGGTAAGGGTCCGAAATCGCTCTGGGAACGCATAAAAGCTAGCCCGTTCGCACAGAATAGTTTCCAACACATTTTCATCGGATGAGCCGCTCGAGCATTCGATCTCGCTTTGGTCATATTCGAGGAAGCCATTTTTTGATCTCCTCATTCGCATTATCGACGCCAAAAATTTTTCCGCCTTCATCTTCGAGAAACCCGCGTCCCGGTACCCGTTGAAACAGATCTTCCAGCATATCCTCTGGAACTGCCAGATAAAGCTCGCGTTCCGGGTCGGTTCGTTTCAAGAAGATACGGTACAAGACATATTGGCCGAGTGCCCGCTCCATATCCGCCATAGGGGAGGGACCACCAAACGTTTTAATCTCGACAGCGATTTTTCGTGTACTCTTCTCCGCCGCGATGACTCGCTCTGCTCACAGATCAATATATAGACGATCCCCCTCAATTTCGACTGCAAGCGGGTCATGCGTAATTGTCCAGCCATCTTTGATAAGGGCGTTTTTGACAGTGTCGTGGTAAATCTCTCGGACTGGCTTAATAGCTCAATTCTAGCACACAACGCGAAGAAAAAAGCCCTGCCTTGCGGCAGGGCTTT
>JANXMY010000176.1 GCA_025354405.1 Armatimonadota bacterium | reverse complement strand
CACGGATGCTGGTCTCCGCCCTGCTCGATCAGCTTACCCCGCCCCTGCGGGCGGCCCTGGTCCTGCGCGAATTGGAGGGTATGGAATACGGTGAGATCGCGCAGACCCTCGGTATCCCCGTCGGCACCGTCCGCTCCCGATTGAATACCGCCCGCGCCCAGTTTCGCACCCTCTGGACTGCCGCCCAGGAGGACCCGCATGTTTAACTCTCCCTCGGAGCCTACCCCCGACGAAGCTCTGCGAACCGGCCTCCGCGCCCAGTTCGTGCCTGAAGTCTCGGCAGGCTTCGATGACCGCATTCTTGCCGCCCTGCATCAGCCAACGCCCTGGTGGCAACGGCTCTGGCAGCCCGCCCGGCCCCTCCTCGCGGGGGCGTCCTTCTCGCTGATCGTCACCCTGATCGGCCTGCACTGGTCCCTGTCGGCTCCGCTCCATCCTTCCCCCCCAGAGTTGGGGGCCGGGGGGCCGCCGATCTTGGCCGCCCATCCGGCCCCATCGCTGGATGCCCTGCTGGACCGGCCCAACCTCACTGCCGGGTCCCTGGCGTTTGTTTGGAACATGCCGCCCGCTCCAACCCCCCAGCCCGGCACCCGCCCGGAGCCGCGCCGCCGTGCCTCGGGCTTTGACCGCCGGACGCTGATCGTTTAAAGAAAACCCATGAACACTTCTAATTTTCGCCTCCTCCTCTCGGGCCTGGCCCTCGGCGTCCTGCTTGCCCTTTTGATCGCACCGCAGACCCGGTGGCTGGTGCGGCTTCAAATTCTGCCACCCTCTGCGGGCCAAAGCAATTACGAACGGCAGAAAAAGCAGTTTGTGGATGCACATATTACCGACTATCAAGTGCAGCTTGCGGGGCAGACCACGAGTTACGAGACAGTCAAGCAGGTGCAATATGCCCGCAGCCTTATCGCTCGCTTCCCGGAAAGTGCGTCCCTGCGGGCAAATATCCTGCGCTATGCCCTTGGTAACTTCCATCTCTACCGCCCGGAAGACTTTTTATTGCAAGGTATTCCCGTCCCTGACCACTTAGACGACCCGAAGTATCCGCCGCCAACTCCGGCGGAGATCGCCGCCTTCGATGCCGATGCCGCCGCCGGGGAGCGGCTGGACCCGAACAATGCCTATTTTCCCCTGTTGCGAATGTTCGGCCTCTTCGCCGCCCATCGCGATACGGAGGCACTTGCCGCCTTGCAGCGGGCGTCGCAAGATACACTCTGGCGAGAGTACTTCGAGGATGAGGTCGAAGGGCACTGGCGTATCAACGACGGCATTTACGGCGGGCGAGAAGCGATCGCTTCGATGGCAATCTTTGCAAGCGTCTTGTTTCCACACTATCAGCACTTGCGGGAGATCGCGCGAATCGTCACTTACAAAGCGGTACTGCTAGAGCAGGCTGGACACCACGAAGCGGGCCTGGCACTGCGGCGGCAGATGATGCACTGCGGCGAGTTGATGCGCGGCCAAAGTACGACGATTATCGGCAGCCTGGTCGGCATCGCCATTTCCGGCGTTGCCCGCAGCCGTCCCGGCGGGTCGGCTGTCGTATACAGCCGCCCAAATGAGAGCTTGGAGCAGGCAGCAAACCGGCGGCTGGATAACTACTGCACCTACGTGATGCGTATCGGTCACCCGGAAGCGGCACAGGAAGCTCGCGATGCCGCCGCCGCCACTGCACAAACCAGGAAGGTGATTGGCCATATAGGTCAGTATACATTCGGCGTTAGTACCTCTGATTTGATTCGCAGTGTCCTTGCCCTGGCATCGGGCTGGCTGATATTTGCCGCTGCCGTCTGCCTTCTCGCGCTGACACTCCTCGCCACGGCACTCAGTCGTTTACCGTCCGTGCGGCAGCAGATGCCTCTGCCGATCCCGGTCAGCCTCGGGATACTGGGGGGATTAGTGCTGGGTATTGCGGTGCTGGCGAACTATATGGCGAACACGCCCGGACAATTCCGATTCGAAGCCGCTCTGATAACCGGGGCATTCTTCGCCGCCATCGGAGCATTCGCCGCCGTGCCGCGCTTCCGGCGGCCCGTTCGGCTCGCCCTACTCGCAGCCCTCGCGACACTTGCAGCTGCAGCAGGTGCCGCCTGCCTCGCCGCCTGGCAGTCCCAGGAAGCGATTGGACTGGCAAACAGCATGGGGGGGATGCTTTCCCTCTCCGGCGACGAGGCAGCGAGCCCCCACCTCTCGCTCACGGTGCAGCAGGTCCAGGGGATCAGCCTGGTCCTATTTTCCCCTGTGCTTTTAGCTGTAATTCTCAGCATCACCGCCCGGGTGCGGCGAGTCCCCGTCTCCGTCGGGTTGATCGGCGGCTTCCGGCGGACCGGGGCAGTGCTGGTCCCGCTCTTTGTGCTGCTTTATGGGGTGCTCGCTGTCATCACCGTACGGCAGGAGGCCCGATTGAATTATGGCCTGGAACGGTCGCTGCATGGGGAAGGGCAGTATCTGGCACAGCTCACCGGCGAGAAGTGGCCGGGGCGGTGAGGTATTCCGCCCCCAGACGCGGTATAATAGCACCCTATGACCGAAATGCTTCCTACCACGACCGAAATCCCAACCACTCCCGACATCTCCCGGTTTTTCACCAACATGGACCGCGGCGTCTATGCCCTGAGGAACCTGCCGGAGGAGGTGGTGGCCTACCTCTTTGCCCGCTATTCCCGCTCCCGGCTCTCGCTGCGCGAAGATCTCCGGCAGATGATCGAGTCCGAGGACATGGGGTCCCTGATTGGTTCTGGGGCGGGCACCGTGGACGATCCGGCGGAGGCTTTCACCCAGATCCAGGACCGGGCGCGGACCTTTGCGGAGAAGTATGT
>JANXMY010000153.1 GCA_025354405.1 Armatimonadota bacterium | reverse complement strand
CAAAATGCCACATTGTGCGTAACGCCCGACTGTGCGACATCAGGATTTCGTCGTTGCGTTTCTCAATTTGGATGTACAAAAAGCGAGACGAACAGTAAGTTCAACCGCGAGTGCCGAATGAATGACCACTGTATTTAATCACAGGGGAGAGGTAGTTCGGTGGTACCATAAAATTGGTTGAATGTGTAAGGCAGCGCGGCATAAGTCATGGCTGCGGGTTGTCAAGTTTAAGTGCCCGCGAAGCATTTAAGGCCCATCTTGGAATCGTTTTAACGTGGAAATCGCCGTAGAGAACATTATAACGCCATGCGGCTTCATCAACCCCGCCATGCCAGGAACCACTGCCATCGTTAAGTATATCTATCTCCGACGCTCCATGTATCGCATACGGGAGATAAGCGTCGTAGCCGACCAGACCCGCGAGCGTCTTGTGCTTGAAAGCCGCAGTGGTTCGATAGTAATAGCTGCTTCCGTATTCTTCGTAGGAACTGGGGTGGGCCGAGATGGCTGTACTGGAGGTGTCCAGATAGTCAAATCCCGTGTCGGAAGGGCAGTGCCAGAGTTCGTTGTTTTTGATATAGGGATCCAGAACTTCCGGCAGTGGTTTTAAAGTTGTTGCCACAATCGCGAATTCACCGTGTGCGGCGGTCAGCCAGACATTTGGGCTGGAATGGATGTCATTTGCGTCACCGCCATAAGCGAACTGGTCGTCATTGTCATGGGCATAGAGGCCGAAGGCAAGGCCTAGCTGCTCCAAATTTGAGAGGCAAGCAGTTTGCCGCCCCTTGGCTCGGACGGATAGGAACACAGGAAACAGCAAAGCCGCCAGCATGGCGATCATGGCGATGACGATAAGCAGTTCCACCAATGTGAAAGCGCGGTTCTTCATGGGGAAGCCTCCCGCAGCTCCAGCAGTCTTTTCAGGGAGTTTTCCGCCATCTTCAATCCTAAACTTCCGGCGGCACGGCTTCGCAGCTTTCCTTCGGCATCAAACAGAAAATAGTAAGGCCAGGCCCCTCCTGTCTGAAATAAGTTGCCAATAGCATGGTCGTTGTCGATCGCACATGGGCCGGTCAGACCCAATTCTTGTACAGCGATTTTGACTTTCTCTACATCCATATCGGACTCGCTGCGCGGCATATGAATTGAGAGCAACTGCAGGCCAAATTCGGCATAGCCTTCTACTAAACTCTGAAGCCGCGGCATATTGTGCTTGCACATGGGACAGGAAATGGCCCAAAATTGGATCAGAGTTGGGTGGCCTGAAGACTTCCCATGAAAATCAAGCTCAAAAATCCAGTCGGTCTTCCTATCGAGGCAGGGAATTTGCGCTCCTATCATCAAAGCCATCGTTTAACTCACTATGGGAAAAGAGGACGCCGGTATTCCCAGACCGTCAAGAAGTGTCTGCCAAGTTTTAACCGCTAATTTTTCATCGCTGTCGACACCAGTTTTTGTATACCAAAAAGTGACCTTGTATGGTTTTCCGTCACGCAGAAAGAACAGATTCCGCTGCTGCACGATATTATTCCTTGTATCCGTGAGGCTCGCAAATTGATAAAATCCCTGAACTTTGCTTGAAGCTAAGCTGCCGCGACCAATTTCTTTGAGATTATGAACACCCAAACTTTCCTTTTGGGTGGCCAAAGTGCTTTCCATTTCCGTGTTTACATCCGCAAGAGTTGCGACACCCTTGGCTGACATGATATCGTCAAAAACAATATGCACTTTGGTCTTCTGACCCTTAAGTGTGTATTCTTTCAGATTCCCTGCTCCAGTGCCATTGTCTTGAAAATGGACTTCGGCGCCCGGAATGTTTAAATTGTAGTCGCCAACTTTTTGCTGGCTTTTGGAAAAAATCCATCCAGCCGTAATGACTATTAGGATAACAATCAAGATTGAAGCGGCAAGAATTTTACGGCGACGAGAGTTTGCAAGACTGGGATTGATAGTGGTCAATTCAAACCTACCTTCGAGATAATACGCTAATACTGAGTGTATCTTATACGACTGGTCTTCGCTATACGAAAGCACCGGTGAAACTCAGAGTATTTCACCGGTGTATTTTGCTAGTAGGCAGCCACTGGATAACCCTTGTCTGAAATGCAACTGTCGAAACATGCAGTCATTTTGGCCAAATCGCTCACAGTTGCGTTCACGTCCGGGCATGATGCGTTACAATTTGTAATACATGTGTTAGCCTGTTGTAAACACGCAAATGGTAACATATATGTGCTTTTGCAGGCATTGACATAGTTTGTC
Source organism: Armatimonadota bacterium (assembly GCA_025354405.1). GTDB lineage: Bacteria > Armatimonadota > Armatimonadia > Armatimonadales > Capsulimonadaceae > JANXMY01. The sequence continues at coordinate 10,931 of JANXMY010000153.1, read as the reverse complement.
CGTATATTCTGAACACACGTAGAGCAATCCGAGCCGCAGGTGCTTGAGCTGTCTGCAAAAGCAATTCCGGCATTCTTAAACTCATGCGCTACAGTCCCGGCGATCTGCCGCGTGGCTTCCGTCTCTTCCATCTTCTTGATGACCATCCGGGCCAGGTCATCGGCGGCGAACATGCCGAATACGGCCATCCCGGTCGTGATGCCGAACTTCTTGAGGGTGGCACGACGGGTCAGCTTCTCGGCTTCGAATTTCCTGCGGGCATCCAGCAGCCCGCCGTGGTAACGGAAGGGGTGATCGGGGTTTCAAACATGATTGCTCTCTGTGATAGGGGTGAGGTCTTGCAGTGAAAGATGTGCGGAATCGAGCGCAGCTTGTTTTTGCTGGAGAGCGACGACGCGGCTAAAGACCAGATCGGCCAGGCCATTGATGCGGCCGCGCTCCTCAATCTTGTCGATGACCGCCTGAGCGACCATGTCTACATAAGCATTGCGTTCTTCCGGGTCGAAAAAAAGTATGGGTGATATTTCTCCGTATTGTGCGGACTGCCTACACTATAGCGGCTCTACATTAAGAGAGTATTAAGCTTTCCGTTTGGAGAGTTTTATTTTTATGATTATTTGGCCAGGTCGTGAACAGTCCAGGAAAACATATTTGGGCCGGAAATCAGGTATAATAAAGCGCGTTTTTATTCGCGTTTTTTGCTTTTTTGGCGTATTTTCACGAAGATTTAGTCCGAGATTTAGTAGGAGCAGCGAAGCTGATGATGAGTGCTGAGAATAATCTTGAAACGAACCCGGGAGACGGCCTGGCGGAGCTGGTGAAAGCCGAGCCAGGACACGACATTGCCGCAAGCGTGGCCCGCATCGATGCGGCCCCGACGCTTGCCGAAAAGGGACAGCTGCTGCGCGAGATGCCGGCGGAAGCCCGGAACCAGACGCTGGGGGCACTGCCCGCCCCGGTGATCGCCGCACTGATCGAGGGTGACCCGGAGCAGAACATGGCGCTGATCGCCAATCTTCCGGCGGAGAAGTACCGGCAGGTGATCAACCTGGGAGCCCCTGCGCAGGGCCGCGCCTGGCTGGAGCGGGCGGTGGGGACGGGGACCCTGGCGGGGTCCATCCTGCCGTCGCTGATGACGGCCAGCGACCTCGCGGATATGCTGCTGACCGAGCCGAGTGTTCGCCGCGCCCTGCCGCGCCTGCTGAACTTCGAGCGGGCCGAGCGGTGGCGTCAGCTGCTGACCACCAATGAGTGGCACAAAAGTATCGACGGCCTGCTGCTCTCCGACTCGGACGAGCTGCTGGGGAAGGCCCAGATCCGCAACAAGTCGGTCAAAGCCGTGCTGCAGTCCCTGCTGGACTATGTTCCGGAGCTCTACCTGGAGACGATCAATCTGGCACGGGAGCGGGCGACTCGGATGGACGAAAACCCGGATGAGTACGAAAACATAACATCGGCGCCGTTCGGCCTTCCGGAGCTGGCGGGCAGCGTGGCCTCGCCGATGGGCGCCGTGGACGGGGCGACTTCTCCGCCGCTTTCGCCGCTGGCCGATCTCATCCCCGAAGGCGGTGACCCGGTCTTCGCCCTGGCGACTTCCGGGCTGACCCCCGTACGCAAGGCCGAGCTGGAAGACCAGCTGAAATCCCTGCTGCGCAATGAGATCGTCGCGACGGCGTCGTTTGCCCAGGCGGATATGCAGCGGGCGGCGGGCCGGGTGCTGTTTTACCTGCGGGCGGGGCTGGAATCGTTCGGACCTACCCTCGGGGATGCCACACTGGCCTTGGAAACGAAGCATCTGAATGAGATCAGTGCCATTGGAGCGCGTCAGGCGGAAAGCTTCCGCCAGAAGGCACTTGCCCTCTCTGGCCTGCGCGACTGGCTGGACGGGCGTCAGCGGCAGTTTCTGGACGCTCTCAAGTCGCCGGAAGCGGGAGTTCACCCGGTGACCCGGGAGCCGGTGCTGTTTCTCGCCGGTCGGGCCAAGCAAGGCCGCTCCGAGTGGCATCCGACACCGCTCCTCGAGATCCAGGACCAGCTCAGTGACATCGGTGCCTGGGGAGCCTTGGCCCGCGCGGCCTTCGGAACCGCTGAGCGGATGCATCTCATCTACACCGCGCAGAAGACGCGGACCTGGGATGAGGCCCTGCGCCGAACGGTCCTAGCCCTGACCCTGTACCGCCGCTGGGAGCCGGAGCTGGTCCGGGCCGCCGAAGACTACGCCGATTTCCGCCGCCGCTATGGTACCGGCAAAACGAATGGCCTCGACGAAGCCCGCCAGATCGTGCTGGATGCTCTGGACGCTACCCCAGACGCCGCCTGGAAACCGTCGGACGCTAAAGCGCGTGCCCGCGAGCTGCTCCTGCGAGCCGTCACCGAGATCGAAACGATGCCTCTGCCGGGGATGCCGGGGCGGCGGAGCGGGTAAAATCCCAATCCCGTAGGGGCGGGGGTATGATAAGAGGGCGTGGGCAAGCCACGCCCCTACGGCTGTGCTTCGGTTAGCTTACGCTTCGGCGAATCGGTCCTGGGCAATTTCAGCGTAAATGTCGTCCCACGTCCCAGCGTGCTTTCCACGGTCAGAGTGCCACCATGGGCTTCCGCGATACGCTTGCTGATCGCCAGCCCCAGGCCGCTGCCTTCACTGGTGCGGGCGCGGTCGGCCCGCCAGAAACGGTCGAACACGAACGGCAGATCGTCGCCCGCGATGCCGATGCCCGTATCGGTAACGGTGATCAAGGCGCTGGCAGACGTTCCCAGGCCACTGGTCGGCGTGAGGGTCAGGGTGACGCTGCCGCCGGGGGCCGTGTACTTCAGCGCATTATCCCCAAGATTCCGCAGAAGCAGCTGCAGCTGGTCCGGGTCACCCGTGGTAAAGACGGTGGCCGTGGCGACGATCCTCAGACGTATCTCTTTCTGCGCGGCCAATGCGGCCAATCCTTCCCCCACAAATGTGCAAAGCTGCCTGAGGTCCACAAACTGAGCGGGCGGGGCGGGGGACATCTTCCCGGCATCCTCGCGGGCAAGAAAGCCCAGCCCGGCGACGATTCGGCTCATCCGATCGATCTCCTCGACGGCACTCGCCAGCGTGGCCTGATAAACAACGGCTTCGCGCGGACGGGAGAGGGCCAGCTCCATCTCGCCGCGCAGGATGGTCAGAGGAGTCCGCAGCTCATGCGACGCATCGGCCGCAAATCGCTGCTGGGACTCGGCAAACTGTCGCTGGACTTCGAAGGCTCGCCGCATCCGGGTAGTCATCCGGTTCAGCGTGGTCACCAGATGCCCGATCTCCGTGTCTGACTCCGCTGCCTGCGGCAATAAAGCTTCCGGCAGGGCGTTCGCATCCAGGCGTTCCGCCTCGGCGACGATGCGCCCGATCGGCTGAAGCGTTCGACCCACCAGCACCCAGCCGCCGATCCCCGCCAGCAGAATAATCGTGGGAACGCCCAAAAACAGCAGGGCGACCAGTCGCTCCAGCACATCGGAATTGTGGTCCCAGGGAACTGCTACCTGCAGCCAGCCGCTGATCTTGCCCAGATGGACCGGAGTCGTCAGGACACGCATCTGACGCTCCACATCCGGACCGGCAAAGGAGAACTGGCCTTTTTTTGCAGCAGTGAGGGAGACAAGAGGATCGAGTGAGGCGAGAAGGGCCGGCTGGGCGCTCAAATTGGGCGAGATCGCCAGAGGCTGCTTCGTCGTGCGGCTAACCAGGCGGGTGTAGACGACATCGAAGAGGAGGGGACCGTTCAGAGCGCTGCGCGAACTCCCCGGCTTCTCCGTGATGGCTTCTACCAGGTCATCCGCCTCGGCAGGATCGGCTGCCGCAATGCTGTGGGCATGGCTTGCCAGAAAGGAGTCGGTCTCCGCCTTAAGGGTATGCGAGACTCCGCCGTAGAGCAGGGCCGAGGCCAGCAGCAGCAGCGCCGCCAGGACGCCGGTGTACCAGAGGGTCAGCCGAAAGCGCAGCGAGCGTGTCCAGTACGACCTGTTTTGCGGTTCAGTCCTCATGGTCAGCCAGGCGATACCCCACACCGCGCACGGTGTGAATCAGCTTCGACTCTTTTCCGCGCTCGATCTTGGAGCGCAGGTAGTAGATATAGACATCCACGACATTGGTTCCGCTATCGAAATCAAAGTCCCAGACATGCTCCATAATCCGGGACCGGGAGACCGTCTGGCCGCTCTGGCGCATGAGATACTCCAGCAGGGCATATTCTTTAGCTGAGAGAATGATCGGCCGGGTACCGCGATGCACGAGGCGCGTGGCCGGGTCGAGTACCAGATCGCCAACTCTCAGGTTGGGTGTCTGCCCCGCGCTGCCTCGCCGCAGAAGGGCACGGACACGGGCCAGCAGTTCGCCAAGAGCAAAGGGCTTGGTCAGGTAGTCATCCGCTCCTGTGTCCAGCCCCGCAATTCGGTCCGCGACGGCATCGCGTGCGGTCAGCATTAAAATCGGGGTAAGCTGTCCGGCTGCCCGAATCGCCCGGCAGACTTCGAGACCGTCGCGCGCGGGCAGCAGCCAGTCTAAAATCACCAGGTCGTATTCCGTGGCGAGAGCAAAGCGAAGCCCGCTGTCGCCGTCGGCAGCGACATCCACCGCGTGGCCTTCCTCTTCCAGTGCCTGCCGGATAAAGGCAGACACTTTCGCTTCATCTTCCACCACGAGAATACGCATATAGGATACCGAGCCTTCGGCAAATACTTTCCGGTGGAGGGGCGCAGCAAGCAGCGCCCCGACACATTCTTTATTTCGCCTTCAGCGCCGCCTTCTTATCAGCCGCTGCCTCGGTGGCTTCCTCCGCGGCTGATGTCTTCTCTTTGTCCGTTACTTTGCCCAAGCTGGAGACTTCGACTTCCCACATCTGCTTGCTGGCGTCGGTGACGCCCACAGCGTACTGCCATTTACCGTCCTCGAACTCGTACTTCGCGGAAGTTGCCGTGCCGGGGACCGACTTCAGTGCAGCGGCTTTCGCCTGTGACGGGCTGATCTTGTGCTTGGGCTGCGCGGGTGCGGCCGAAGCGGCGGCCGTAAGTGCGGCGAGTGCGGTCAGGGCCATTCCCAGAGTGGCCAGTGTGTTGTTCTTCATAGTGTTCCTCGTTTGCGTAGATTCGATACAGGTGTTAGTATATCCGGCCAACATTAGAGAGGCATTAGAAGCGAATTAGAAAGCTCATACTTGATTACTGCACAGTGCGGCCAGGAAACGGACAAGAGGCCAGGAAACGGACAAGAGGTCAGGAAACGGGAAAAGGCGTAGGATTTTAATCCTACGCCTTGGCTGGCCGATGCCCTGGCTGGCCCATATCTGTTCCTAATCTTATGTGGGTTCATGGCCCTGCTCCGGGGCCGAAGGCTTCAGCCGTTCCAGGGTGACATAGATCACGGGCGCGACGATCAGTGTGAAGATCGTCGATACCAGCAGTCCGCCGACTACGGCGATTGCCAGCGGCTTTTGCAGAGCCGCGCCCGCGCCCAGCCCCAGGGCCAGAGGCATAAGGGCCAGAATCGCGCCGATCGTGGTCATTAGAATTGGCCGCAGACGCTCTGTCCCAGCCTTTGTCATCAGAGCGATCAGATCACCGCCCGGCGTCTCCCGGCGCAGACGATTGAAGAAATCAAACAGCACGATGCCGTTTTCGGTGATAATGCCCACGATCATGATCGCTCCGGTAAAGCTAGAGATATTCAGCTGCGTCCTGGTCAGCAGCAGGGCGAGCAGGACCCCGAACAGAGACAGCAGGGCCGCCATGAGCAGCGCAATCGCCTGCCGGACGGAGCGGAACTGGAAGACCAGCAGGGTGAAGACAAACAGTACCGCGATCAGCAGTGTCACCCCCAGCTCCGAGAACGACTGCTGCTGGCTGGCATACAGGCCGCCGTATTCCAGATTATAACCGGCAGGCAGCTTGACCTCTTTCGCAACCCGGCTCTGGATATCGGCGGTGGCACTGCCGAGGTCCCGGTCCTGCAAGCTGGCCGTCACGGCAATCATTTCGCGCTGGTTGTCGCGTGTCACATGCGGCGTTCCAGGCCGGATTTCGACCTGGGCGACCGCACTGAGGGGGACGTCGCCGCCCGTCACAGGTGAGGCGATGAGTATCTGCGGCAGGAGGCTCTCGCTCAGTGTCTGGCCGGGATGGGCTAGCTGAACGCGGACGCCGATCGACTCCTCGGCCTGCTGCACCCGGGTCGGCTCCGTCCCCTGCAGGGCCGCCTGTGCGGCCTGGGTGATATCATCGGTGGTCAGGCCGTATCGCTGCGCCGCACGGGTGTTAATGGAAAGAAGCGCCTCCGGGTTGCCACGGACAATGCCGGGGTTATTATCGACAACTCCGGGCGTTTTTCCTAAAACATCGTTGACCTGATTCGCCAGCCCTTCCAGGGTCGCCTCATCCGGGCCGAAAATCTTGATCTGCACGGGGCTGGGCGACCCGGCGATGTCTCCGATCTCGTCCTGCAAGGTCTGCCTGAAACTTACCTGGGCGGATGGATATCTTCTCTCCACCTGAGACCGGACATCGTCAATGACAGCGATGATGTCGCGTGATCGCTGCGGCTTGAGGCGCACAGTCATATCGCCGACATTTTGCGTGGTAATGTCAAAGCCGTTCTGTGCGCCCGTCTGGCGAGACCATGCCGCGACTTCAGGAGTATGGGCCAGGACGGTTTCGATTTGACCGGACACCCGGCTTGTCTCCGCCAGCGATGTTCCCGCCGGCAGCTGATAGTCGAGGATAAATCCCCCTTCATCGAACTCTGGAAAGAACCCTGTTTCCAGCTTATGATACAGGAAATAGGTGCCTAGAGCTACCGGCAGGAGCAGGACGAGCACGATGGCCCGGTGCCGGAGACACCAGCCTAACGCCCGGCTGTAAACCCGAACCAGTTTGTCGAATTGTGCTGGGAAGAACCCTAAAATGCGGGCTGAGAGGGACTGCTTCCTGCCCGCCGCCTCATGCCCCACCGACTTCGGCAGGAGCCAGCCCGCGAGCAGCGGGGTCAGCAGCAAGGCCAGGGCCAGCGAGACCGTAAGTGCTGCAATCATCACCAGTGCCAGCGGGCCGAAAAACTGGCCGGTCAGGTCATTGAGAAACGTCAGGGGCAGAAAGGCCACCATGGTGGTCAGCGACGACCCGATCATCGCCGGGGTGATTGCTTTCAGGCCGGCGGCGATTGCAGCGGAGCGTTCTTTGCCGCTTTCCAGCTCCGCGAACATATTCTCGACCACCACGATGCCGTCGTCGATCACCAGGCCCAGGGCGATTGCCAGTGCGCCCAGGGTCATGATGTTCATCGTCTGCCCCAGTGCCTTCATCAGGGCAAATGTAATGATGATTGTCAGCGGCAGGAGGATCAGCACGACCGTGGCCGTCCGCAGGTTGCCCAGAAAGAGCATCAGCACAATCAGGGCCAGGACTCCGCCGACGATCAGCGATTCCAGAACACTGTTTTGTGATTCCTGAACGATTTTCGACTCGTCATAAAAGCTGGTAATCGTGACATCCGGCGGCAGTGCGGAGCGGACATCGGCAAAGGTCGCCCGGATACCGTCGGCCACCTGAACCGTGTTGCCGGTAGGCTGCTTGATAATATTGACCAGAACCGCCTGGTGACCGTCACCGCTTGTCTCGACCGTGTGCGGCTCGATACCTCGCGAGACTGTCCCAACTTCGCCGACCGTGATCGGCACCCGGTTTTTGACGGCGACCGTGACATTCGCGATATCCTGGGGATTGGCAAACAGGCCAGAGGCGAGAATTTCGTATCTTAAAAACGACTGATCGTAGTGGCCAACGGCGTTGATCTGGTTGTTTTTCGCCAGTGCGGTCTGGACATCCGAGGCAGTAATCCCGCGGGCCAGCAAGGCTGTCGGGTCGAGCTGAACCTGAAAGCTGGGCGTGTCGCCGCCCTGCACGGCGATCTCCCGAACACCGGGGACGCGCAGCAGGCGCGGGCGCAGGGTATAGAGGGCCAGCCGCCTCAGCTCCTGCGGGCTGACGGTTTTGGAATACAAGCTATAGCCCATGACCGGAAAGACGGAGGGGTTTAGCCGCTGCGCCGAGACGGTAGTGCCGGGCGGCAGGGTCGCCTGCACCTGGGTGATGCGGGCCTGCACCTGCTGGAGTGTCGACGCCATATCCGTGCCCCAGGCGAAGTTGACATCCAGCTCGTCCCCGCCGCGCTGGGTCAGGGAGCCGACCCGGGTGACGTTCGGCACGCCTGCGACTGCATTTTCCAGTGGCCGCGTGATGTTAGCAAGGATCAAGGGGAGGGGCGTATCCCCGGCATCCGCTGTGACGATGATGCGCGGGGCGGTCAGATCCGGAAAGATCGCCACCGGCAGAGACTGGGAAGCCGCAAAACCGCCCAGGCAGAGAACGACGACCAGCAGAAGAATGGCCTTGCGGTAATGCTGCACGAAACCGCTAAGGTCCATGTGTCCCTCCGTCGCTTCCAGAGGCAGGGAGATTTTGCACCGTGACGGCTGCGCCGTCCGGCAGTCCATACTGTCCGGAGACTGCGACTTTCTGGCCTTCCGTCACTCCGCTCAGCACTTCGGCGCGGCCATCCGCCGTCAATCCCACGGTCACGGGGACAACATGGGCGACCGAGTCCGTGCCAACCACCACTACATTTTTCCTGCCCGTGTCCGGGTCGGTCAGCAGGGCTGACTGGGGTACGAGGAGGACGTGCTGCCGAGCCTCGGTGACGATCCGCGCCTGCGCCGTCGTGTTATCTTTCAGCCTTTTATCGGGGTTTGCGACGACTGCGAACGCCGGCACGGTCCCGGTAGCCGCATCCACCTGGGAGCCGACACGCTCGATCACGGCTCGCAAAGTACGTCCTGGCGAACCGCCGATTTTCAATGTCACCTTTTCGCCACCGTGTACCTGACTGGCGGTGTCCGTGGGAATATTGATTTGAATTTGCAGGTTCGTCAGATCGGCGATTGCCGCGACTTTCGTGGTCGTGTCCACGGTTTGCCCGACTGTGGCGCCGACCAAAGTCACCTGACCGGAGAGCGGGGCATGAAGCGTATACAGCGCAATCTGTGCCTGAGCGGTGGCCAAAGCTCCCTGGGCATTTCGCACCTGCTGATTTGCGACCTGAATATCTTTTTGTTTCACCAAATTCTGGATGGAAGCCGCCCGTGCGGCGAGTACCACCTGCTGCTGCCCGGCCACGGTCTGTCGCTGACCATCTACGGTCTGCTTCTGGGCCTCCCGCTGGGCTTCGGCGGTGCGCAGAGCAAGCTGTGCGGCTTCAACGTCTTTCTGGGGAACAAGGCCGTCGGCCAAGAGAGTCTGCTGGCGGCTGAGGGTCTGGCGGGCATTTTGCACTGAGGCTTCGCTGCCGGTGAGTGTTGCGAGTGCCCCTGCGAGTGCGGCCTGAGCGGAGCGGACTCCGGCCTGGGCCTGCAAAATCGTCGTCCGAGTCTGTGCCTGCTGCTGCAGGGCATTTGCTTCCGCCTGCTGCACCTGAACCAGGTTCAATCCCACGGTCGCCTGTGCCTGCTGCACCTGCCCCTGCAGCTGCCGGGTCGACAGGCGGGCGATGACCTGTCCTATGACGACAGATTGACCGAAGTGGACAAAAACGCTGTCCAGCACACCTGCGACCGGGGGTGTCAGCAGCGCCTCTTTGCCGGGCAGAGTTTGGAGTGTCCCGGAGGCTGGCAGAATCCGCTCCAGATCACCGCGCGTCACCGGCATAAGCTGAACTGTCGGCTTTGGGGCGTCTTTCCTGGCATCCGCCGCGGGTTTGGAGTGGCAGCCCGACAATACGAGGGGAAGGAGCAAGGCAACCGTCGCTAAAAAATTTACTCTCAATGTCCGGTTTTTCCTCCGCCAGCGGTGCCCGCTTCGCCCTGGCTAGCGCCGCCGCTCAGGGCAGTCTCCAAAGTGCTTCCGGCACTGGCGGAGTCGTAGAGTGCCTGAATGTACGCGATACGGGCCTGGGCCAGGGCATTTTGGGCATTTAAGACATTGATGAGTGGAAACAGGCCATTTTGGTACCCCACAACCGTCTTGTCATAGGTGATCTGTGCAATGTCCTGGGCGGCGAGAGCGGCTGTACGCTGGGTCCGGGCACTCCGAGCGGTCAGGTACGCCCCGCTGATCCCCACCAAAGCCGTCTTGCGGGCGGACTCCGCCTGTGCGCGGCCCTGGGCGAGGGCGGCTTCAGCCTCGCGAACCTGCTGGCGGCCAAGCCCGCCGTCTGACAGGGGAATGGTCACGGCGGCCTGCAGGGTGTCGAGACGCGAAAATGCGGTCTGGTCATTGCTGCGAATATCGATCGCCTGCAGCGACACGGATGGCTCCCGATAAAGATGTGCCGCCCGCAGTCCGGCTATGTCGGCTCGGACAGCGGCTTCCGCGGCCTGGACATCCGCCGAACGCTCCAGCACCAGTGCCCGGACCTGCGGCAGGGTGTAGGGGAACGGCGCAGGCGGCCCGGTGACATCAGCAATGGTGAGTGGTGCATCGAGGGGGCGGCCCGTCAGATCGTTGAGGGTCTGCCGGGCGATTTCGACATCGTTTTCCGCCTTCCCCAGAGCGGCCTCCCCGCTCGCGACCGGGACCTGCGCCTGCAGAACATCGAGCTGGGCGACATCGCCCGCGCGTTCCCGCTTCTGAGCATCACTGAGTGCCCGGGCTGCCTGCTCGAGTGCCGTCTGAGCGACAGCCTGCAGTGCCTGCTTACGCAGCAGGTCGTAATAAGCCGCGATGGCCTGCCCGGCGAGAGCCAGCCGCGCGGATCGGAACACGGCCTGCGCGGCAGTCAGCTGTTCGCGAGCCTGCTCAGTGGCAAAGCCGCTCCGCCGGCCAAGATGGAGTGGGAGGGTCAGTGTGTTTTGCAGCGTGTGGAAATTTTCGTGTGCCGGCGGGGCCTGAATAACGCTCGCGCTGGAGCCGGAGACGACACTGTC
>JANXMY010000108.1 GCA_025354405.1 Armatimonadota bacterium | reverse complement strand
TCGCCTCCGCGCCGTTGCCTGCAATCGCCTCCGCGCCGTTGCCTGCAATCGCCTCCGCGCCGTTGCCTGCAATCGCCTCCGCGCCGTTGCCTGCAATCGCCTCCGCGCCGTTGCCTGCATTCCAGGCAATACCTTTGCCTTTGCCCCTTGTGCCACAAATAGTGTCGGTGAGACCTATTGTTCCTACTCCCGTCATTGTCAAGCCAACGCCAGTGGTCGCTGCGGTTCCCGCTTCTGTCAGGAAGCCCGTGCCGCCTCCTTCCATACAGGTCGCACGGTTACCTCAGGAGATGCCGACTTTCGTTCTGCCAGTCCCAATCCCTCCGGTTCAGGTTCAGCAACCGGAGCTGAACCGTCCCCAAGCCATCAATTCAGGGGGCGGCGCGACGGAAATGAACACATTGCCCACTCCAATACAAACCCGCGCGGCAGATCTTTCAGGCATCACTCCTCTGCTTCGGAAAGGTGATTCAGCGCTGTTGGGGGGCGATATCGTGGGGGCGATTTCTTCCTACCGGAAAGCTGTCAACGGCGCACCGCTGAGCGTCGTTCCGCGCCTCAAGCTGGCTCAAGCCTACCAAAAAGGCGGCATGAACGAAAAGTCGCTGGACGAGGCACGCCGTGCCCTGGAAATTGCGCCGGATAACCTGTCCGTGCAGCAGTTTCTCACCCAGCTTGACACGGATAATGGAACTTCTGACGGAGCTATGACGCGGTATCGGGCGATGCTCGGCCGAAATCCCGCCGATGCCGCCGCGCATACTGGGCTGGCGGAGGCTTTGTGGAATAGTGGGGACATCTCGGGAGCAGAGGCGGAATATAAGGCGGCCAAGAAGCTTGCCCCGGCTGGGAATCACTCTGCCGATGCACATCTGGCACAGCTTTATGCGACACAGGCCCGTTACGACGAGTGCCTGATGGCTCTGTCGGACGCTGGCAAAGATGGCTACGCACTGGCGATCCGTATTGTCAAAAACCGTGCAGACACATTTAGCAGCACCGTAGATGCCTCGCGAGAAGGATTTGCTGGAGGCAAAAGCACACGGGAACAGTTCTATGATGGAGCCAAGAAAGTCAGCGCGCAGTCGCAGGCCCTTGCAGACTTCGTCGCGAAGATCGTTCCTCCTGCCGAGTTTAGGCTCTCGCACCTGCATCGGATGCTGGCGACTAATCTGCTGGCACAAGAAGCGGCGACGCTGGTGACATTTATTGAGACAGGTGATGCTAAGCTGGGTGACAGCGTTTCGCAGCTCGACAAAGAGGTACAGATGGAGATGCTGACGGCTCGCGCCGCCGAAGAAAAGCACGGGATGTGGGAAGTGAATAAAGTCGAAGCAACTAAAATTGAGGCGAACCAGTAGCATGTCGTTCTGGAACACGTCCTCTGAAGAGTCGGTGCGGGAACGCGCCCCGTTGCCGCGCCCTGGCGAAGCTATCCGGCTGCACTCCTCCGGCGATTTTGAGCTGGGAGTCTACCGGGGCACCGTCCATGCCATCGGCCTTCGCCGCATTTTTTTGGAAGGTATCTCTGCCGTTTCGCCCGAGATTATGTCTCCGGTCTCCAAGATGCCGATTCGAACGCCGCTGATTCTCTCATTCGCACGGGCGGATAGCCTGTATCAGTGCGAAACCCGGATCGTCGGGCCAATTAAAACCGACTCTCTGGCCGTGCTTCGGCCCCGTATTGTTTCCCGTATTCAGCGGCGGCAGTTTTATCGCCTTCCCCTGCAATCCCCGACCACTTTCCGCGTGCGAGGCGAATCCGGCAGCACTGTGCCACTTGCTGCACGTCTGGTCAACTTATCTGGCGGGGGTGCGCTGCTGGCTTCACCCAAACCGATTCCTGGTGGCCTGCGCGTCCTGGTGCGTGTGCCGACTGGGATAGAGGGGACTTTGCTGGAGCTGGAAGCGGATGCCCTGGACTGCCGCGTGGCAACCCAAGGGGCAGCGCGTATCTACCTGGTGCGCCTGCGGTTTCTCGGCCCACCACACATCACCGAGGAAGACCGCGAGGAGATCGTGGCCTATATTTTCGAGCAGCAGCGGATCATGCTGCGCAATCGGCGGCTGCTGCGCTGAAGTTTTAGGGGATGACGGTTCCCGGACGTGGGGCGAACGACTGCTGCAGGGCCTGCATCTCGCGTTTCACGCGGATCAGTTCCAGCTGAGTCATCACCAGGCGGCTCAAGGCGAGCAGGGCGTCTTTCTGCTCCGCTGTGAGGCGGCGCGGTTCATGGTCCACGACGCATAATGTGCCAAGGGCATAGCCGTCGGGGGTCAGCAGCGGGGCACCCACATAGAACCGAACAAACGGTTCGCCGGTCACCCAGGCGTTCCGTGCAAACCGGGCATCCTCGCGGGCATCTTCCACCACTAGCATCCCCGTACCCATTAGTGCATGTGCACAAAATGACGCATCGCGTGAGGTCTCGCAGGCATTGATGCCGGTATGAGACAGAAACCACTGGTGTTTGCTGTCGACCAGGCTGATCAGGGAAATGGGTGTCTGGCAAATGAAGGCGGCTGTCCGGGCAATATCATCGAACACGGACTCCCGAAGCAACGCGAAATTTCCGTAGCGGCGCAGGGCCTCTAGGCGCTGAGTTTCATTCATAGGGATTGGTGGTTGAATTTCTGCGGTTGGCATGAGTTTGGTCCTAGAACAGGTCATGACTAATCCTATTGCATAATGTATGCCAAAGAACCGCAAAAGTGCGGGTGCTAGTAAAAAGTGCAATTATTCGGAGATGGATGCACTGCAAATCCCGGCCTTGACAATCCTCAGCAAAAATGCTACCCTTACGGCACGTTTAAAAGTCAAAATTTCTGTTTAAGAGTTTCCTTCATATGAGTAATGTTCGTGTTCGATTTGCCCCGTCTCCGACGGGTGCTCTGCATATTGGTGGCATCCGTACTGCATTCTGGGACTGGCTGTACGCCAAGCATACCGGCGGCAAATTTATTCTGCGTATCGAGGACACGGATAAGAACCGCGAAACGGCGGATGGGGTTCAGGTTATTCTGGATTCGCTGCGTGAATACGGTTTAGATTTTGATGAAGGCCCGGGAATTGGCGGGCCGCATGCCCCGTATGTCCAGTCGGAGCGGCTGCCGATCTACCACAAGTTTGTCGAGCAGCTGATTGCTGAAGGGAAGGCGTACCGTGCGTATGATACGCCCGAAGAGCTGGCCCGGATGCGCGAAAATCAGCAGAAGCGCGGCTTGCCGCCTGGTTACGATCGCCGTCACCGTCATCTGAATGAGGCCGAGCGGGCGGAATATGAATCGACGCGCGGATCGCATGCCGCAGTCCGCTTCGCGGTCCCTCTGGAAGGCAAAGTGACGTTCCAGGATGCAGTCTACGGGGAGATCACGGTAGAGAACCGCGTCCTCGAAGACGCCATTCTGCTGAAGTCCGACGGCTATCCGACGTATCATCTGGCGGCCCAGGTGGACGATCACCTGATGGAGATCTCCCATGTCTTCCGCGGCGAGGAATGGCTGCCGTCGGCCCCCCTGCATATTCTCATCCATCGGGCTCTCGGCTGGGAGCCGCCGATCTATGCCCATTTGCCGGTAATGATGGGTCCGGACAAGAAGAAGTTCGGCAAGCGAAATGGCGCTCTGGGAGCATTGGAATATCCGAAACAGGGCTATCTGCGCGAGGCGACCCTGAACTTTCTGGCGCTGCAGGGCTGGTCGGCCAAAGAGGAGCGCGATCTGTACTCGGTGCCCGATTTGATTGAAAAATTTGACCTGGATGGCATCCTGAACCGTTCGCCGATCAGTGACCCGGAAAAGCTGCTCTGGTTTAATGGTCAGTATATCCGGCAGCTTTCGCTGGCCGATCTGGCGGACCGCACCCTGCCTTTTCTTCAGGATGCCGGGCTGGTCGGGCAAAATCCTGATGCGGAAACTTTGGCGTATATCGGGCAGGTACTGGCTCTGGAGCAGGAGCGTATGAAGACACTGGCCGAAGCCCCGGCTCTGGCGGATTTCTTTCTGCTGGCTGACGACGAATTTCTCTTCGATGAGAAAGCGGTCACCAAATGGTTCGCTCACCCCGGCGTCGGCAACCGACTGCGGCGGGTACGGAGCCGCTTCGCAGCACTGGAGACTTTTGACGCCGCCTCGACGGAAGAAGTCGTGCGCAAGGTAATTGAAGAGTTTGCCGTCAAGGGCGGCGAGGTCATCCATCCGGTGCGAGTTGCTGTATCGGGCCGGACGACCGGGCCGGGCCTCTTCGAGACGATCGAGGCCCTGGGCCGGGACCGCTGTCTGCGGCGAATGGACCGGGCGCTGGGGATGATCACGGGATAGTTAATTATGGAAATCACGGATGTCAACACACTCTTCGGGGCCTACCCGTCGCAGCACCCGGACAGCACGGCAGAAACACTCGTCGCGGCGATGGCCGCGCTGGGCGTGGATTACTGCCTGTCGCTGTCAACCTGGGGCATCTTTCACAATGCTGCTGAGGGCAATGCCGAGACGATGCGCTCCTGCCGGGCGCATGACCATTTGATCCCTGTGGCGACCCTGAACCCGGCGCATTACTGGGGGCAGGAAGGGCTGCTCGAAGGTATTGGTGCGGACGCTTTTGAGATGTTCCGCTTCTTTCCGCATTTGCAGGGCTGGCCGCTGGAATATGCGCCGTTTATCCGAATTGTTGCTGTGCTGGCCCGTATGGAGCGGATGCCGATCATGGTGACCGCCGACCGGCGCGGCGAGGCGACACAGCTGGTCCGGCTGCTCGACGATTTTCCGCATCCGATCGTGCTGGAGGGGGTCTCACCCGAGACGCTGACCGAGGCCCTGGCCCTGATGCGGGTTCAGCCAAATCTTTATCTTGAGACCCACGCTCTTCAGGCTCCCCATGCCCTGCCATTGCTGCGGGACACGGTGGGGATCGAGCGTGTGCTGTTCGGCTCCGACGCTCCTGGCCTGTCGCTGGCATCTGCCCTGAATTATGTCCGGGCCTCGGGTCTTTCCGAGACTGATCAGAATGCTGTACTCTCGGGCAATGCCCAGACCATTTGGCAGAGTGGCGGGGAAGGATAAATCATGTCGATCTTCGATGCCCATGTTTATTGCGGCGAAACCCCGTTCACCAAGTCGCTGGCTACACGCGAATCGATCCTTGCGACCCTTAAGAGCCGGGGGATTACCGGAGCGGCCCTCTTCTCCGGTCTGGCCGCGGACTGCGATTTTGTGACTGGCAACCGTCGACTGCGCGAGATCATCTCCGCCGAGGATGGTTTGTTCGGATGGGTTATACTGAATGCCGGCTACTCCGCGGAGTCGCAGGAAGAACAGCGTCGGCATGAGACGAAGCGTGGTATCGTGGGCGCGGCGATGTTCGGCCATAATGGTCGCCCGGTAGTTTTGGAAGATGCCCGCGAAATACTTAATGCCCAGCGGCGATACGCCAAACCCATCGCACTGCACATCCCCGACAGCGACGCCGTGCATGCCGCCCGCGAGATTGCCGTGGCCTTTCCCGCCATGAAGTTCCTCTGGCTGGCGATGGGCGGCGATGATTGGCGCTCCGCCGTGGCGACGGCCAGGCAGAACCTGAATATCTACCTGGAAATCTCTGGCAGCCTTGACGCCGATAAGATTGCTTATGCATCATCCGTGCTGACTCCCCGCAAGCTGATTTACGGCAGCGGCCAGCCCCACTCCGACCCGTCCCTTCCGCTTTCCCTGGTGGAGAGCAGCTCCACCCTCACGCGGGCTGATCGGAGCCGCATCCTGTCCGAAAACGCCATTGTTTTACTAAACGCCGTGGCGGAGCCGGAAGAAGATACGGATGAGACCGAAGAGGGGCAAAACGAGGCCAATGCGGAATAAAGTAGGGGCGCCGCTTGCTGCGCCCTCCTCGAGCAATGCAAAGGCCTCGAGCAATGCAGAGGCATCGAGCAATGCAGAGGCATCGAGCAATGCAGAGGCATCAGGCGCTTCAAGTTCTCCGGGCGCATCAGGCTCTACGGGCGCATCAGGTGCATCTAGAGAGAAGGGCGCGGCAAGCAGCGCCCCTACCGCAAAACAGGCCGCGAGACAGACCGAAAACCGTGTCGTTGTTTCGCTCATTTCATTGACCCTTTTTGCGGCCTGCCTGCCCTATATCTTGGGCTATTTCAGCACACCGCCGGGAGCGTTTTTTGTCGGAACCGTTTATAATATAGACGACTACTGCAACTATCTTTCCTGGCTGCGGCAGATGGCTGATGGCCATTTTTTTCTGCGTAATCTATTTACTACCGAACCGCAGCACGGCCTTCAGTTCAATCTCTTCTTTTGGGCTTTAGGCCGCCTCATGGCAGTGACGCACATATCCGCACAGGCGGCGCTGCAGCTGGCCCGTGTCGGCGGAGGTCTGGCCTTGCTGAGTCTGATCTATCGCTTTTATCGACACTGTCTGCCGAATAACCGGGGTGCGCGGCTGACGGCCTTCGGCTTTGCCTGTCTGGGCAGCGGCTTTGGCTGGGTTCAGTGGCTGCGCTGGTCGGACAAAAATTTCGCCGGTGGTCCGGTGGATGCCTGGCAGCCGGAAGCATACACGTTTCTGAGTATCTACACGTCGGCTCTCATGGCCGTCAGTACGGTTCTGATCCTCGGTGCCTTGTACGCGTTATTGCTGGGTGAGCAGACGGGAAAGTGGAAGTACCCAGTTATCGCCGGAGTATGCGGCGGAATTCTCGGCAATATCCACTCGTATGACGTTCTCCATCTCGCCGCCGCCTGGGGACTTTTTCTCGTCGTCTGGACAGTTTTGACGCGCGGCAAAGGGATGGCGCTTCGATGGCTCCGGGCCTGTATCGCCCTGGCATTGACCTTGCCGACGACTGGTTACATGGTCTACCTCCTGAAGCACGAGGCAGTATTTGCCAAACGTGCGGCGGTACCGACCCTTTCACCCGAGATCTGGCACTATTTTTTAGGGTATGGCCTGGTCTTTATGCTGGCGATTGTGGCGGTGTGGCATGTAGGGGCGCTGCTTGCCGCGCCCTCTGGAACTTCTGCGCCCTCTGGAACTTCTGCGCCTTTTGGAACTTCTGCGCCTTTTGGAACTTCTGCGCCTTTTGGAACTTCTGCGCCTTTTGGAACTTCTGCGCCAATTCTGTCTTCCTCGCCTCGTCCGAAAAAGGGCGCGGCAAGCAGCGCCCCTACGGTTCCTCTGCTCTTTGTCGCCTGCTGGGCAATCGCGGGGCTGGCTGTGATTTATCTGCCCTTTGCCTTCCAGCGCAAAATGCTGATGGGGGAGCATATCCCTCTGTGCCTGCTGGCCGGGGTGGGGGCATCCTGGCTGGCGGGTCGTGCGGCACCCAGGGCGCGGGTCTGGGTTTTATCTCTGCTTGTGCTGGCATCGGCACCCTCCAATTTTCTGTTTCTGGTGCGGGATATCAATCATCTCCAAAACGATCGGAGCGAGACGCACCTGACTCCGTTTCTCCCTGGGGCGCAAGTGGATGTTTACCACTGGCTGCGGGAGAATACGCCGCCGACGGCGTCGATCGTCGGAGTTCCCTCTCTCTGTACGTATCTCCCCGGTGAAGCGGGCCGTACGGTCTGGGCAGGGCACTGGGGGGAAACGCCTCAGTATGCGGTGAAGGAAGAACAGTTCGCCGAAGCTTTTGACGCGCAGACTTCCGATCGCGATCGTCAGGCCTTTCTTCTTTCGACCGGAGCTGGCTACTTTTTCTATCCGAACGATGTTTCAAATCTGTCGTTTAGGCGGCGGGACGGTCTCCACCACTTTGTGGCGCTCACGGAGGCTCCTCCGTCATATCTGAGAAAAGTTTACAAGAATGATCTGTTCACGGTTTATAAAATAGGGGTTTAGAACATGCAAAGGCTTCAGTTACAAAAGTTTCTCTGCGCCGTCGGCGCTCTCGCGGCTTTAGGGCTGGGGACAGCCCACGCGGATACACCGCCGCCAAAAGTGAGCGTGTTTCCATTTCATGATGGGGATCGTGTGGTATTTCTGGGTGACAGCATTACTGAACAAAAGCTTTATACATCTTACCTGGAAACCTATCTGCTGACCCGGTTCCCGACCTGGACCCTTTCGTTCCGTAATGCAGGCTGGGGCGGGGACACGTCCTACCTGCGCCAGCGCGGCCTTCCGCCGCCGCAGGCGCTTCAGCGGGATGTCATTGCGCTGAAACCCACGGTAGTGACAATCGATTTCAGCATGAACGATGCGTCTTATGGGAGCTTCCAGCAGGACAAGTATGACCTGCACATTGCCGGTCAGAACCAGATTGTTCAGCAGCTGAAGGCTGCCGGAATCCGTCCGATCATGCTGACTTCGAGCGCAGTCGAAAAGAATGAACAGGGCGACGACCTGGTTGGCTACAACCAGACTCTGGAACAGTTTGCCGCCGGGGATGCCGCCGTCGCCGCGAAAGCGGGCATCCCGTTTGCCGATCAGTTCCACCCCTTTGTCGACGCCATCAACCGTCTTCGGTCGATCAGCCCCGGCCTGCGGCTCAGCGGGGATTCTGTCCACCCCGGAAACGCGGGACATCTGATGATGGCGGACTCGATATTGACAGGGCTCAACGCGCCTGCTCTGATATCGTCTGCAACACTCAGCGCTCGGCGCGGGTCGGTAGTCAGCACAGTTGGAGCCTCTATCACCAATGTGGTTGCCATTAAAACCGGTGGGCTTTCGTTCCAGCGCCGGGACCGTGCCCTCGTGTTTCCAATCGAACCTGCCGCCCGGCCTATCCTGCAGCTGGTTCCTGTCGCCGACAATCTCAACCAGTATATGCTCCAGATCATCGATCTCGCGCCGGGCGTGTATACCGTTTCCGCCAATGGCGTGACGATTAGCCGTTTCTCGGCCGCTCAGCTTGCCGCTGGTGTCAACCTAGGCTATTTTGACAGCCCGCTTTCTGCGCCGGGTATGGAGATTCTGAAGCACGTCTACAATAAGGGCAATCTCTATTTCAACCGCTGGCGCAATGTCCAGCTTGCAAATCCCGCGCCCGCCGATCAGCAGGCGAAGATTGCGGTCCTCGATCGGCAAATTGCGGACGAGGAGCGCCAGATCAACTCCCTTCGGCATCCGGCTGTCTTCCAGTTCCTAGTGACGCCCTTTGCAGAACCGGCGGCTATGCCTAGCCCTGCCGCGGCGGTACCGGCTGCGCAGCCGGTGGCTGCGCACTGATGCTCAGCACATGCCAGCCCGCTTGCATTTCCCGCTCCGTTTGCGATATAATACTCTGATGACAATTGTAAGCGAACTGTCCGAACATACTCCCGCTGAGACTGCTCCGGTCCTCTCTGGGCGCGGTGGTTACTCCGTGCTGACCTGGGGCTGCCAGATGAATGAGGACGACTCGGCGCAGATGGCACTGATGCTCGAAGCCGACGGTTATTTGCCGGCGGCGTCAGTCGAGGAAGCATCCGTTATTCTTCTCAACACTTGCTCCGTACGGGCGAAGCCCGAGCGCAAAGTCTACAGCAAACTTGGTGAGCTGCGCGAGCTGAAAGCGCTTAATCCCAACCTCGTGATCGGAGTCTGTGGCTGTATGGCCCAAAAAGAGGCCCCGGAGATACGCCGCCGCGCCCCTTACGTTGACCTTGTGGTGGGGACGGGCCAGATCGATCGAATCCCGGCCCTGGTCGAGCGCGTTCGGCAGGAGCGGATCAGGATCGTCGCCACCGAGCTGCCGTCACGTAAAGACCGAAACGACAAAGCGACGCCGCTGCGAGTGATCGGCGGGCTGGCTCCGAAGCTGAAGACATTTGTCTCGATCTCCTATGGATGCGATAAATTTTGCGCCTTCTGCATTGTTCCGATTACGCGCGGCAAAGAGCGCTCCCGGCCTGCCGATGAGATCGTGCTGGAAGTGGAGCGGCTGGCGTCACTCGGAACCCGCGAAGTGACCCTGTTGGGCCAGACCGTCAACTCCTACGGCAAGTTTCTCGACGAGCCGTGTACGTTCGCGCATCTGCTGGAGCGCCTGAATGCCATTGAGGGTATTGAGCGCATCCGCTATACGTCGCCGTATCCAAAAGACTTCAATCAGGATGTGATCAATGCGATCGCCCACCTGCCTAAAGTCTGCGAACAGGTGCATATGCCGGTGCAGGTTGGCGACGACAATTTACTGAAGCGGATGGGCCGGGGCTACACTCTAGATCAGTACAAAGATATCGTCGGCCGCCTGCGCTCTGCCGTTCCCGATGTTGGTTTGACGACGGACATCATGCTTGGCTTTCCGGGCGAAACCCATGCCGAGTTTGAAAACACGATGCAGTTTATGGCGGAAACACGCTATGATTCGGCGTTTATGTTTGCCTACTCACCGCGTGAAGGAACCAAAGCGGCTGTGCTGGAAGACCAGATCCCTGAGGAAGTCAAGCTGGACCGCCTGCACCAGCTGATTGCGCTGCAAAACGAGATCACCTTGGAGCGGAACGCCTCACAGGTCGGTAACATTTACGAAGTGCTGGTGGAGCGTCGCAGCCCGAAAGACGCCGCCAAATGGACGGGACTGAACCGCCAGGGGAAAACGATCAATTTCCCAGCCCAGCGGGACCTTCTGGGGCAATTGGTACGAGTCAAAGCTGTGAAGTCGCATTTGTGGGGCTTTACCGGCGAAATGCTTCCCGCGCGTTCTGAGCGCGGCTTGGAATTGATGATGGCGGAAGATTAATGCTGGCTGAGTAAAACCTCTCCCTGGGTTCTGGAAAAATTATGAGCAAAGGCAAAAAAATCGTCCTCTGGTCCCTGGTCTCACTTGTGTTCGTGCTCGCCGTGAGCGCGGGTGTGCTCCTGAGTGCCTTCCGTCGTATGACCGGCGGGCATGGCACATTCTCAGATGCCCTGCAGGGCATCAAGGAGACGGCGTTATCGCCTAAGGACGGCTTCCCTGGGCAGGATAGGCTTTCTATCGTTTGCATGGGAATCGACGACAGCTGGACCGATAGCACGGATCTCGTCTATACATCGAAGTCACGTACCGATACGCTTTTCGTGCTGACTATGGACCTGATCACAAAAAAAGCGACCATGCTCTCCATCCCACGCGATACGTACGCGCACATTGTCGGAACGAAAAATAACTGGCACTTCAAGATCAACGCGGCTTATGAGACCGGTGGGCCGGATCGGACTGTCGCCACGGTGAATGAGCTTCTGGGGACGGATGCCACGCACTATCTGGTTCTCAATATTGACTCGACCAAAAAAATGGTAGATGCGCTGGGCGGCGTGGATGTGGATGTGGAGCATGAGATGCATTACCACGATAAATGGGGCCATCTAAGTATCGACCTGCAGCCGGGGCATCAGCATTTAAACGGAGATAATGCGGTCAGCTTTGCCCGGTATCGTCACCCGGATAGCGGCAAAAGGCCGACGCCGGAGGACGGCGATGAGCGCCGGATGTTCCGCCAGCATCTTCTTCTCAAAGCGATGGTCGCCCGAGCCAAAAACTTCGCAAATGTCACTCAGGCCCCAAAGCTGGTGGATGTGGCCATGTCTACGGTCCGCACCGATCTGACGCGTCAGCAGCTCTTTGACATTGCGGCGATCTTCAAAGGGATCCAGCCGCAAGATATCCGTACCGCTTCCCTGCCGGGTGATGATTTCCGAGGAGCGAATGGAGCCTGGCTCTATCGAATTAAGCCGGAAGTCGCGCATGCCTATGCCGACTGGCTGGTAAAAGGAGATGAGACCGCCTCCCGAAGGCTGGTGACCGTGATGGTAAAAAACGGGACTTCCACTCCGGGCCTTACACAGCATGCCGTTGCTCAGCTCAAGCTGCAGGGCTATACGGATGTCCGCAACAGCGGCAATTTCGTCTCTCCGAAAATCCATCTGGCCGGAGCCGCTGCGCCGAAGCATCAGTTCGCACAAACTAGCCTGCTGGACACCGGGGTCGCAAACCCACTGGCGCCGCAGGATATTGCTTTGCTGCTCGGCGTCTCTTCTCCGCAAACTCAGCGCCGCCCGGTCAAGCCCAATCGGCTGGGATGGACACCCCCCGCGGCTGTGACTGTGACCCTCGGCCAAGACTATGCCGCCGCAATGCAGGCCAGCGGGGCTCTGAATGCGGATGTTGTTGCCCCAGCGGCAGTGAGCAGCGGGGCAGCCTCGAGCGCGAACTAAGAACATAGGCGGAAAATGCTGTCCCGGCCCCGGCCTCTCAAGGCCGGGGCTTTTTCTGCGATACCCTTTTCTGCTATAATAAGAAAAGATATTTACCGAACAGGTGTACGATTTATGGCCCATTCTTACGCGAACTTGACCCCCATGCTCCGGCAGTATTTCGACATCAAAGCCGAGCGCGAAGATGTCGTTTTAATCATGCGTGTCGGCGACTTTTATGAAGCCTATGGGGAAGACGCCGAGACGATGGCGCGGGAGCTGGAGATCACGCTCACGGGACGTGAGGATAAGCTGGCCGGGGCACGTATTCCCATGGCTGGCGTGCCGCACCATGCGATGGAGCGGTATGTGGCCCGCCTGATCGGCAAGGGCTACAAAGTCGCGGTCTGCGATCAGGTGGAGGATCCCAAACAGGCCAAAGGACTGGTCAAGCGGCGGGTCACGCGCGTCATAACCCCGGGCACGGTGGTCGAAGACGCTATGCTTGATGCCCGAACGAACAACTATCTCGTCGCGGCAATCACGGGCACGCGGGTTCCCAGTGGGGTCGGGGTAATCGATGTCTCGACCGGCGAGTTTCTGGCGACAGAAATGGCCTGCGAAGATGGGCTGGAGCGCGTTGTTGAGGAGATTTTAAGACTGCAGCCTGCCGAGTGCCTGCTGCTGCCGGGGATGGAGGAGCTGGGCGAGGCGATCAAAGCGGTTTCGAAGGCCGTGGTTACGTTTCATCAGTCGGGGGAAACCCGCAAATCGTCTCGACAGCAGCTTCTGGATCATTTCGGGACACCTTCCCTGCGCGGCTATGGGGCGGACACGATGACCTCAGGTCTCGACGCTGCCGCACTGCTGCTGGACTATGTCAAACAGACGCATCAGAGTGCCGTCGGCCACATTCGGAGCCTTTCCACCTATTCCACCGAGAACTTCATGGTTCTGGATGCCGCGGCCCGCCGGAATCTGGAGCTGACACACTCACTCGCGGATGGGGCGAAAAGCAAGAGCCTTGTCTCGATTCTTGATCGTACGGTGACCCCGCTCGGCGGCCGCCTTTTGCGAAAGTGGTTCGATCAGCCGCTGCTGGCTCTGGACAAGATCCACAACCGTCAGGCCGCCGTCGCGGAAGCGGCGGCGGACGCCCTGCTGCGTGGTGATCTGCGGGATGCCCTGCGCCGGATCGCGGACCTGGAGCGGCTGATGGCACGGATCAACTCGGGCGCAGCCAATGCACGTGATCTGGTGGCATTGAAGCAGTCGCTGCAAGCCCTGCCGGATGTCGCTGCCGCGCTGGGCCGCGCTCCCGAAGACGGGGCATTGGCCCCGATGCGGTCTATCATCGCCGATCCCCCCCACGATCTGACGACTCTCCTTGAGAACGCGGTCCAGCCGGAGCCGCCGATGCTTCTGCGGGAAGGAGGCTTGATTAAAGACGGCTACCACGCCGAGCTTGACGCCCTGCGCCTCCTGCGGTCTGGCGGCAAAGGCTTCATCGCCCAAATCGAGGAATCGGAGCGTGAAAAAACGGGAATCAAGGGCCTGAAAGTGGGCTTCAACAACGTCTTTGGCTATTACATCGAGATCAGCAAAGCGAACGGTGCGGTCCAGGTTCCGGCGGAGTATCATCGCAAGCAGACCACGGCCAATGCTGAGCGCTACATCACACCCGCACTCAAAGAGCACGAAGCGCAGGTGCTGGGGGCGGAAGAAAAAATTGTCGAGCTGGAATACAAGCTCTTCGTTCAAATACGAGATGAGATCGCGGACAAGTATACCGGGTCGGTGCTGAAGCTTGCCAAGACACTCGCCCGATTAGATGTTTTCGCCGGGCTGGCGGAAGTCGCTTTGCAGGGCCGCTTTGTCCGCCCTGAAGTCCACGACGGCGCGACGCTGCAAATAACGATGGGGCGGCATCCCGTTGTCGAAAGTCTCCAAAGCGGGACGCTATTTGTTCCAAACGATACGTATTTAGACGGCGAGGATCATCGCCTCCACATCATTACCGGCCCCAATTCGGCAGGGAAAAGCACCTATCTCCGTCAGGTGGCCCTGATCGTGCTGCTGGCACAGATCGGCTCCTTCGTTCCCGCCGATGCGGCCTCCATTGGTCTGGTCGACCGCATCTTTACGCGGGTCGGAGCGCACGACGACCTGGCAAGCGGCCAGAGCACGTTCATGGTGGAGATGAACGAGACCGCGAATATTCTGAACAATGCCACGCCGCGCTCCCTGGTGATTTTGGACGAGGTCGGGCGTGGCACCAGCACTTACGATGGCCTGGCACTGGCCTGGGCGATCACGGAATACCTGCACGCGGTCGGGGCAAAGACGCTCTTCGCCACGCACTATCACCACCTCAATGAGCTCGAAAAGACGCTGTCCGGTGTGCAGAATTTTCGGGTGGCCGTGAAAGAGCAGGGCGACCATATCGTCTGGCTCCGCAAGATCATGCCCGGGGGTACAGATAAAAGCTACGGTATCCAGGTGGCAAAGCTGGCCGGCGTCCCTGACCCGGTGCTGAAACGCGCCCGCGAAGTTTTGAAAACACTGGAAGCTTTGGGCAAAGGGGAGGATGCCGCTCGAAAGCTCTCTACCCAGACCCGGCAGCTCCAGGCCACGCTGTTTGAGGCCGAGCGCCATCCCGTGCTGGACGAACTGGAGTCGCTGGACCTCGCCACCCTGTCTCCCATCGAGGCCCTGACCCGGCTCTATGATCTGCAGCGTAAGCTGTCGAGCTGAGAAACTTGGTGTGCTGACGTCAAGGGTACGTCTTGATTGCCCAGGGAAAGCCGTATAATGACCACTCTCACCGATGCCAGAGATTTATGCTCGGGTAAGATTTGTGGCGATAGAACTGGTACTCTACAAGCAAGAATTTATGCTGA
>JANXMY010000105.1 GCA_025354405.1 Armatimonadota bacterium | reverse complement strand
TGAAACGACGATGACCAGTGACGTGCCCACCGAGGCACGCCTGTATCCTAAGTTTTGGGGAGCGATAAATATAAAATGATCGTTTCGAGCCAAACAGGGCTTGCTTTGACTTCGGATAATGTGCCCATGTCCCGGCGCCCGTACTGCCGACAAAGAACGTGTGAGCGTCCTCCACCGTCAGGTTGTAGACCGTGTAAGGCTTGACGGCAAGCAGCGACTGACCCGCAAGCAGCGACTGACCGGTCTGCGCCTGCGCCCGATGCCACGCCACGCCCTGCACACTCAGCAGCGGCCCCGCCCGGCTGACAATGCTGGTTCCGATGCCCAGGCTGCCCGCTTCCACCCAGCCCTGCCCCGAAACGAAGAACGGGTGCTCCGGGGTGCAGGTTAAGGTCTCGGTCTTACCGGTTTTGGCGTCCGCCAGCGAGACGCTGACCACGGCGCGGGCCAATCACTGGATGGCGACTGTGACCGTCTTGGCACTCTCTGATTCATTCTGTCAATATACTCGTTTCCATAACAAAGTACTTTGAAAAATTAGCATCTAATGTTTTTAGAGAA
Source organism: Armatimonadota bacterium (assembly GCA_025354405.1). Taxonomy (GTDB): domain Bacteria; phylum Armatimonadota; class Armatimonadia; order Armatimonadales; family Capsulimonadaceae; genus JANXMY01. The sequence continues at coordinate 798 of JANXMY010000105.1, read as the reverse complement.
AAGTTCTGGTGATCTATTACTGAGATAATGCAGCCTCCACTGGAAAGCAAGGCTTTAATTGCATTATGGTTAGAATCCGTCGACGTCACGATGTTGTCGATTTGCTCAATAGAATACTGATGTGGTGAGCAAAATAAACTGAATTTATCGCTGTCAAGAAAATAAACAAAAGGGAGAACATCGCCTGACAATACTGCCGTTATTATAGTTGAGGTTGGCTCATCCCATTCAGGATATGTAAGCCATAAGCCCCGACTTATATGTTTCTCAGCAAGCGATCTTGAATAATCCAAATCATTGCTACTTGTTACCTGTCTATCATCGCTGCTATCTCCATTGGCGAAAAAATAAACAAAAGGTGCTTCACGCCGCATTATGTTAATATTAGCGGCGACCATAGCTTCGCGGAGGTCTTTATCGGCTACCCATTCGAGCCAGGCTCCATAATATGAAAGATTTGGCGAGAGGTTTGTTTGTGCCCAAACACGTTGGCATTTCAACAACATCAGTTGTTCATCCTATTTTAAAGATCGTAGCTACTTTTTTTGTGAAAGTGGGCACCTACGCTAAGAGCCTATCCTGATAGGCTGTGATTGTGGTAAACTCTTGGCATGAGCGATCAATCCATATCTTTGTCTGAAGCCTCCGCCATATCTTTGTCTGAAGCCTCCGCCATATCTCTGTCTGAAGCCCCTACGAAAGTCCCCGTGCGCCGGGATTGGCGTATGCCGGATGAGCTGTGGGAGCGGCTGGAGCCGCTCCTGCCTGTTTTCGTGCCCAAGCCGCATCCCCTGGGCT
>JANXMY010000102.1 GCA_025354405.1 Armatimonadota bacterium | reverse complement strand
CCGGTTGTGCCAGTCGTTCCGGTCGTGCCCGTTGTGCCAGTCGTTCCGGTTGTGCCAGTTGTTCCGGTTGTGCCCGTTGTCCCAGTCGTTCCGGTTGTGCCAGTTGTTCCGGTCGTGCCCGTTGTCCCGGTCGTTCCAGTTGTCCCGGTCGTTCCAGTTGTCCCGGTTGTTCCGGTTGTGCCCGTTGTGCCAGTTGTCCCGGTTGTCCCGGTCGTTCCGGTTGTCCCGGTCGTGCCCGTTGTTCCGGTTGTTCCGATCGGTGTATTACCGTTGTTATTGTTGCTGCTATGGAACAAGCCAGCCAGAATGGGTATGCCGGCCAGGAAGCCCAATGGCGAACCACCGTGGCCTATTGTGCGCAGGAAGGGAAGCGATTCGGCGACGCGTACGACCGGGACCGGAGTGATTTCGACACCGGTCGTCGTTGCAACAATTACCGGAGCGCCCTGAGCGAGGACCGGCTGCGCGGGAGGGCGTGGTGCCGGAGGAACAGAGGCCAGCCGGGGCGCTTCCTGCTGAGAAGGCGAAGTTTTGATGACGGGAGGCAGTGATGCAACCATTGGGTTGCCACAGGCCAGCTTCAGTACCGGCTGTCCGGTTCGCTTCGAGACGAAGATCGGAGTGCCGACGGGAAGGTTCTGGCTGACCATGTATTCATGCCCATCGCGGGAAATACACCAGACAGTATAACGTTTCGCCACAGTCGTTTTACGCAGCACCAGATTTTCCTGGATATACCGCACCATTGCCGGTCCCGAAGTATGGAAATGCAAGGCCAAACGGCGGCGGACAACCGGATCCATCGTGACCTGCTGGGTCAGCTGCGGGAGTGTGCTGACGTGCTGATTGATAAACGAGTCCAGAGGAACCACAGAGGAGCCAGGCCCTGCGAGGGCTGCGGCCGCTGAGAGGCTGCTGATGGCGGCGAAAGAAAAGAAAAGTACATACTGATGTGGTGACTTCATAATTTAAGTTCCTTGAAAGCCGTTAGCGAATGTAACAGTACTGCATTTCCATGCAAGAAACGTGCCATTCTCTCGAAAAACCTCAAAACGGACAAAAGCCGTATCTTTAACAGTAAATATCTCTGATTTAGATCGTTGGTATTTCTGATTTATTAATGAGAAAAGCAGCAGATTCCTCGAAGTAGCGCGAAAGGCTGGCCTGATAAGGTCCAAATTCAGGCGTCACCTCTAAAGCGGCCAGCATATGCCGCACCCAAGCGTCGCTTTCCTCAGCGCCGATTCGAAAGGGCATATGCCTCACCCGAAGCTTTGGATGACCCCGCTCCGTGCCATAGTGTGAGGGACCTCCGCAGCGCTGAATTAAGAACCAGACAAGATGTCTCTTTCCAGGTTCCAGATCATCGGGATAAAGAGAGCGCAGCACACTATCTTCCTCGACTTCACGGTAAAACGCCTCAACAAGCGCATAAAACGGTGCATCACTCCCGATCCCGGCATAAATCTCTACAATCGGATCTTCCATAGTGTACCCTGACTAAGGAGCAATCTTGGGATTTGCTCTAAATGCGATCTACCTGTTTTGCGAATCCAGCACAATTACTAGCGAATCTGGCTTCACTTGAATGGAGACGGAGGATGCCCCCGATCCGATACGTGCAAGCTCGCTGCCGACTGCCGCCCCGCGCCACCCCGACCCCAGACCACCGCTGACATTACCACGAGCCATGCTCAGGGCATCCGCTTTGGTCAGAACCAGCTCAGGGGCCAGATCACGTTCGAGACACAAAGCCTCCCCGAGCGCATAGAGCAAGTTGCCCAAGGCACGCTCGCGAGGGGTCTCATCCGGCCCGGATTCTGACAGTGGCGGCGGCAGCTGGTCCTCCGGCAAGGCTCGTGCCACACTCAGCGCATCCAGCAGCGGAGCTCCCAAAGAGAGTTCTTCGCCTTCCGGGAAGCCCCGAATTCGTTTGAAATCCGCGAGGCGGCGTGGTGGACGCTGAGCCAGGTCGATTAATGCCTCGTCGCGGAGCAGGCTGCGCGTTGGGATATCTCGGTCCCGCGCTTCGCGCTCTCGCCAGGCCGTGACTGAGCGCAGCAGTGCCGTCGGGCGTGCCGTAAATCCACGAACCCCGCGCAGGCGCAGATATGCCTCGTCCGGGTTTGTCTCATAGGTACGCGCTTCTGAGAACCGAATCATTTCCTCACGCATCCAATCAGCCCGGCCCAATTTCTCGAGGAGGCGCTGCATTTTGTCGGCGACTGGAAGCAGGTAGCGAACATCATCGCGGGCATACTCCAGCTGTGCCGGGGTCAGCGGACGGCGGTCCCACTCACTGCGCGTCTCGCCTTTATTTAGCTTGACTCCCATCAACGCTTCGACCAGGCGCGCATAGGAAAGAGGATAAGACGGCAGGCCGATCAGGCCTCCGGCGACCTGCGTGTCGAAAATATTTTGCGGCAGACGTTTTCCTGAGCCGTAAAACGCCAGGCGCAGATCTTCCCGAGCCGCATGCAGTATCACCTTGACGTTGGGATCGCAGACAAGGTTCCAGAGTGCGTCCAGGTTGGTGACCGCCTGCGTATCGATAAGCGCGATGAGTTCTGTCGTCGCGATCTGCACAAGGCACAGGCGCGGGAGATAAGTGCGCTCTCCAACAAACTCCGTGTCGAGGGCAAAGCGCCCCGCGGCTTCCAGGGTCAGGCAAAGATCGGCAAGAGCTTCAGGGGTGCGAATGGTTTCCAGTTCGCGCAGAGGTTCGGGAGAAGTCATGGGCTATTGTACCCTAAAGAAGTGTCGGCTTCTCACCGAAAATAAGGGCGAGAAACATTCAGATTTCACCCAGGACTCTCAGATTCCGCCATGAAGGGGAACAAACCGATGCCCGACACTGCCATACGCATTCAGCAGTTCACCAAAGAATATCCGGTCCCGCGCCAGAAAGAAAAGCGCGTTGCCGTCAACAATCTCACGCTGACCGTTCCGACGGGCGGCTTGTTCGGCTTTCTCGGCCCGAATGGTGCAGGGAAGACAACGACCATCAAAATGCTGCTTGGCTTTCTGCCGCCGACAGTGGGCGAAGCCTGGCTTTTTGATCGTCCGGTTGGCGATGATCGCGCCCGGCAGCGGGTCGGCTACCTGCCGGAACAGCCCTATTTCCCCAAGTTTTTGTCCGCCCTCGAAGTTGTGAAGGCCCACGCGGGCCTCTCCGGTCTCTCGGGCAGCCGGGCGAAAGAGCGTGTCGAGACCTGCCTGCGTCAAGTCGGTATGTGGGACAACCGCCACATGATCCTGTCAAAATGCTCCAAAGGCATGACTCAGCGCGTCGGGCTCGCCTCTGCCCTGGTCGGCGATCCCGACTTGCTCATTATGGACGAACCTTCGTCGGGCCTGGACCCGCTGGGCCGTAAAGAGCTGCGCGAGCTGTTGACTGCCCTTAAAAACGACGGCAAGACTATCTTTCTTTCCTCACACCTGCTCTCGGAAATGGAGTCGGTCTGCGACCGGGTGGGCGTCATGGCCCGCGGCACGCTGGTCGCCTGCGGCACCCCGGCGGAGATTACGCAGGCCGGAGACGGCATCCGGGTGCAGATCGAGTCGGCCGAGCGCGACGAAGTCCTGAACACCCAGATCAAGGATTGGGGCGGCACCGTTGAGGTCGTAGGTGAAGGGTCCGCCTTTCTTCGCGTGCCTTCGGCTTTTGTCTATCAAGTAATGGGCCTGCTGGAAACGCGGCGGGCACGCCTGGTCGCCGTCACTTCGCAGCGGGAAACGCTGGAAGACGCGTTCCTGCGCCTGGTCGGATAATTTTGGAGGGGGCTGAGTAATGCAGGCACTAAGGAATATCGGAATTATTGGTCGGATCACGATGCTGGAAGGGGCACGAAAGCAGGTCTTTCATGTGCTGATGCTCTTCGCTGTGTTTTTAATCTTTGGGTCGGCGTCCCTGGCGAAATTTGATCAGCATGTGCAGATGAAGATGCTGAACGACCTCTGCCTGTTCTGCGTATTTTTAGTCAGCAGCGTCGTGGCGATCACGATCACCGTCACCGGAGTTCCCGGCGAGATGGAGCAGAAAACAGTTTACCCCGTGATTGCTAAGCCCGTGGCCCGATGGCAGTTTATCTGCGGCAAGTACGCCGGAGCGATGGGCACGGTGGCGATTGGCATGGCAATCATGGCGGCGACCTTTACGTTCCTCCAGCTCAGCTACGCCGGGCATCTGGACATGGCGATGTTCTACGTTCTCCCGTTTCTCTACCTGGAAACGGCTATACTCGCCGCCCTGGCTCTCTGGCTTTCGACCTGGGCATCCTGGCCGCTGGCCTGGTTTCTGTCGGTACTGCTCTGCCTCCTCGGCAACTTGAAGTTTCCTCTCTACGACTCTTTGATGGCACGGCCGCAGAGCGGATTCAACCGCGTGGCGATTAATACGCTGTACCATCTGCTGCCGAACCTGGAGTCTTTCAACTTCAAAGACGCCATGGTGCATCACCTGACCGTCCCAAATGCCTATCTCTGGCAAACCGCTGCCTACGGCATCTTTTACACGGCGGCCCTGCTGACCCTGGCGTCGCTGACATTCGCCCGGAAAGAACTGTAACTATGAAGCAGATTATCAAGAATCGCGCCCCCTGGATTTTGCTTTCCTGCATTCTGCTGACACTGGGCAGCGTTACCCTCCTCGTACCCCACCATACGGTTCAAGCGGCTTCACCCTCTGCCGTATCACACAGCGCCGCCAGACCCGCAGCAGCCGTGGCCTATGATGACGGGGATGGAGATGAGCTGCTGGAACATTGGAACAGCCCGCGCTACGGGGCAGAGGAGCGAGTGCAGATCGGCGGGGCTGCGACTGGCTTTCTGCTGCTGGGAATGGTCGTCTGGGGCAAACGCAGTCGCCGGACAGCCTCCTACGCCGGCCTGACGCTGGTAGACGTCTCCGACCCGCTTAAGTCAGAATTCTTGAAGTCCGAGCAAAGCTTGGCGAAGGAGCGAAAGGCGGCGTAGGGGCAAACTTATTCAGACGCAGAGCCACGGATTGAAACCCGTGGCTCTGCCTACGTGACGGCGGAGATAAAGCTGACCAAACTGGGGTGGAGCTGATCAAACTACAAGGCGAAATCCCTCAGTGCGCCCGAACCGCCTCAGTCGCCAATGCGTGGAGGGCGCCCAGGCTTAGCTCGCCCATCAGCGTCATGTTCAGCGCCGAGGTGTCCCAATTGAGCGTCGTCAGCGACGAATGGTGCGATACATGGCCGCTTACGGCTCCGATTTGGATCGTTCGCATTCCCAGAGGGGCGCGTGTCGGGTGCTGCAGCAGGGTCCGGCGCTGCTCAAACAAAGAAACCAGATTTAGGCCGTCGGAATAGCGCAGGTGCAGCAGCGGCTTGCCGCCGACACGAGTAGTTGTAGAGGCCCCCATCAAGTGATACCCTGACAGTATTTTCGGAGCGTAGGCGTTTCCAGAGAGCTGACTGGAGACATCACTTAGAGGCAGTGGCGACTCCGCAACTGAGCGCGTTTCAACCAAACGTACCCCGTGCGTTTTTGCCAAAGCATTCATGTCGAAGCTAAGCAAAGATAGTGGGGGGTGAAAATTAATATCTGAAAAGGCGACGGTCACTACCAGTTTGCCATCCTCGCGATAGATTTCCCGTTTCAAAATCAGTCCACTTCCGGCGTCTACCCAGAAACGCCGGGCCAAAGTGCGCCCGCCCGGCCGCTTGATCGTGACCAGCCAGGCCTTCCGATCTACCCAGGTTCGGGGCTGCGGGTCCACGCTCAGCAGATAGTTCGTGCGCAAAAGCGTGTAGCTCAGAAGGTCGTCGCTGTCGAGTGCGCCGGGAGATAAGTGTCGATGGAGCAGTTCATGGTGGTGCGGGTCGTACTGCCACTGCTGGGTTCCGTCGCTGACTAAAAGCCGTCCATGCAGGTTTTCCGGATCCAGATAATAGATACGGCTCTGACCGTCTGACTGATGATAGACCTGGACACTTACCGCACGCCCAGTCGTCCAGTATGTCGTGATCTGTCGGCCTTTATACGTAAATTTATCGTCGGATTGGAGAATGCGAACGAACAAGGTTTCAGCGGCGGGAGCCACAGGCAGATTTATCGGTCTGTGCTTCGAGGCCACTGCCTGAGCCGGAACAAGCAGCAGAGCAAGCGCGGCCAATGCCAGCAAACGCACTGCGCTCACGTACTGAAGCGGCTTAAAATGTACCGTCGGCATTGGCGGCCCCCTGCGGGGGATCCGGAACCAGACGGACATCGGCAGCGATCATTTCTTGCCGTTCCGGATCGGATAGAGGCTGCCGCGAAACCGAATCGGTATGTGATTCGACCAGAGCCGAGACATCGGGCGTGTCATCCTGGAGCTGCGGGATCACCAGATGCGATGGAGATGGAGTCTGCACAACTGGCCGAGGATTTGTAAAGATCGGTCCGCCGACGACTGCGGCGGCAATGATCGCAGCCGTGGCAATGCCTGCCGCCCAGCGTCGCTGCGCGAGATGTCCGTTCTGGCGAAGTACGTCCCATGGCATCCGGCGTGTCGTCGCTCGCTCCCGATCTTCGACCCGCAAACGCCGATAGGCTGCATTCCAGAACTCAGGGCCTGGCACTGACGGCGCGGGCACTTCGCCCAGACGTGATTTTGTTTGTGCAAACTGGCTAACAAGAATTCGACAAGAGGCGCAAGCACTTAGATGCTCAGCGACTCGATGTGTCGTCGCGACATCCAGCATCCCATCCCCGTAGGACGAAAGTTGTTCCCCATGCGGGTGCCGCTGTGATTTTGTGTTTCGTGTCATGTCAGTCTCGCTTGACGCACAAAGGCGTCATTTGTTCGTTCCCAAGGGCGTCAATGTTTGGCGCATCATGTCCCGAGCACGGTGCAGGCGGGAGCGGACGGTGCCGATCGGGATATTCAGCATCTCCGCAATCTCCTCATAGGAGAACTCTTCCACGTCCGACAAGATGAGTACCATCCGAAAGTCTGGCTTCAGCTGGTTCAGAGATTTTTGCACAGGTTCCCCAAATTCGTCGTGCAGAACACGACGCGATGGCTCTTCCGTCCAGTCCGGTATCTCGCGCGCTGAAATCTCGCCGTCGTCAGCTCCCGCCGCAGGCGTATCCAGGGAGTCGATCCGCCCTACCCGCTTCTTGTGCCTCTGCCGATCAATAAACGTATTCGTCATGATTCGGTAGAGCCATTTATCGAAATACGTTCCGCGCTGGAACTTCTTGAACGATCGATAGGCTTCCAGCAGAGCATCCTGAAGCAGGTCCTGAGCATCTTCATGGTGCCCTGCCATGCGGTAGGCCACGCGGTAAAGTTTTTCCTGATGGGCCGCCAGCAAACGCGCGAACAGGTCGACGTCGTCTTCTGTCAAAGATGATTCTGAAGTCAGCCTCATGGCACCGCGGGGATTGCAAGTCCCGCTTTCCTTTCAGAGCGTTCCAGCTCAGCTAAAAGTTCCCGGTTAGTGTTATGAACAGGAAAAAGTAAACCCGGCATTTGGAGTGCCGGGTTGATTTGCGTCCAGAGTGAAGCTCACTCGCTGATCGTCACTGTATTCATCTTATCGCCCTTGCGCAGGGCCAGCATTGAATCCAGGCCAGAAGTCACGTTGCCGAAGGCAGCGTAGTTGTCGTTCAGATGTTTGGCGGCGGCGAGCGTGAAATAGAACTGCGACGACGCGCTATCCGGGCTCGACGAGCGGGCCATCGAAATAATACCGGCTTCATTGTGTCGAAGATTGGGCGAGATTTCCAGCTTGATGGTCTTTTTCGAGCCACCGGTTCCGTTGCCGCTGGGGTCTCCGCCCTGGATGACGAAGCCGGGTTCGTAGCGGTGGAACGTTAACCCATTGTAGAACCCCGCCTGGGCGAGTTCGATGAAGTTCGCGGTCGTGATGGGGGCATCGTCTTCCGCAAGGGCGACGACGATTGTTCCCTGCGTGGTGTCGAAAGTGGCGGTACGGGCCATGATGGTTTCTCCTGGGTTTGATTTTGAGTAAAATTTGGACTATCGGCAGGAATACTGTCGACGGTCAGAGCGGCGACCTCACCGGGCGTCAGATGACGCCAGGCACCGGACGCCAGGCCGGTCAAGCGGACATCGCCAATGCGGATACGGACCAGCTTGGTGACGGGGTGGCCCAGGGCGGCGAACATGCGGCGAACCTGACGGTTACGGCCTTCGAAAATCGTCAGTTCGACTTCCGACTGCCCTACCCCGTCCACCCCATCGCCTTTATGGCTGCGGCAAAGGCGAACATTCTGTGCAGGCTGGGTCGGGCCGTCTTCAAGGTTGATGCCCCGGCGCAGGATATCCAAGGATTCCTGGGTCGGAATGCCGCGGACCTCCGCTCGATAGGTTTTCGGAACGTGGTAGCGCGGGTGGGTCAGACGGTACAAGAACTCTCCGTCGTCAGTCAGGAAGATCAGGCCTTCCGAGTCAACATCCAGCCGGCCGACCGGGCGCAGCATGGGCTTATCGCCCAGGTCCACCAGATCCGTCACAAGGCGTGCGGCGTGTGAGTCCTGCAGAGAAGACATCACTCCGCGCGGCTTATTCAAAGCGATATAATAGCGCTTGCGTGGAAGCTGGACCGGGCGGCCATTGAAAGTCACCCTGTCTGTGACCAAGTCCACTTTGGTACCCAGCTCAGTGACGACCTGCCCATTGACCTTGACTCTACCCTCGAGGATCCACGCTTCGCAGGCCCGGCGTGAGCCGATTCCGGCGGCGGCGAGCGATTTTTGAAGCCGTTCTAACATACACAATAACTCCTGCGAAACAAAACAAAATAAGCGCGGCCAGTGCCCCGACGACCTTTAGCAGAACCATGCCCACAACTCTGCTGGTGCGGCCCAGAGCGACCATCGGTTTCACGGCGACATCCGAGGCCGAGAGGGCATCCCCAGTCGCCTGCACTTTGCCGGCGACGACAATCGAAAACGTTCCCAGCTTTGTCCCTGCTGAGATCGGGGCCTGCGGCAGCAGCCGAATCGGTGTCACCTTGAGAGTGAACTCCGGAGCGGGCTTCCAGCGCGAACTGACAAAAGCCAGATCATCAGAGGCTTTCAAAGCCACCGGATAGGCCGCACTGGGAATAGAAATCGTCCCGACAGGATCATCTTTATGGACGACGCGATGCGGAGCAAAGTTGTTGAAACCCGAATCCAGCAAAGCCTCGACATCTTCCCGGCAAATCCCGCTGTTGAGGGCGACGGCGAGCAGCCGCCACCCACCGCGTGTCGCCGAACCGACAAAACAATGGCCCGCCACACGAATATACCCGGTTTTCACCCCATCCGCGCCTGGAAACTTTTTCAGGAACCCCGCCGAGGTGTTTTTGACCCAGATATCGCGCTTGTCAACGGAGCGATTTAGCCGGTACAGCGGCGTTCGAACGATCGTATTAAACTCCGGCTCTGTATTCAGCGCATAGCAGGCAATTTTTGCAAGATCAGCGGCGGTCGAGTAGTGCCCCGGCGCAGGAAGACCATTTGGCGTGACAAAATGCGTGTGGTTTGCCCCGATCTCCTTGGCCTTCAAGTTCATCGACTTTGCGAATGCCGGAACGCTGCCGTCGAGATAAACTGCCCCGGTCACCGCCGTATCGTTTGCAGAGCGCAGCAGAAGCGCATAAAGCAGGTCACGCAGTGTCAGCTTTTCGCCGGGCTTCAGATGCAGGCTGCTGTCCGGCAGGTACTGCACACCCGGCGGGGCCGTCACGATATCGTCCAGGTGCCCGCGCTCAAGCAGCAGAATCGCCGTCATCATCTTGGTTGTCGACGCAATCGGCCTTGGCGTGTCGGAGTTGCGCTCCCAGAGTACTTTCCCGGTGGCCGCGTCGACCAGAACCGCAAACTTGCTGCGGACGACCGGAGTCATGGGGCCGATCGGCTTGCCCGCTGCGGGGATAGCAGGCACAAGAACGTCCGACTGCCCCTGCTGATCACTCTCCGAATCGGAGGGGGCCGCCGGGGAGGAGGCGTGGAGGGCTTTGACGACGTGCTTCGCTGCCTTATGCGGTGCGGCATGGGCAGATGCCAGGATTAGCAGCGAAAAACCAGAATATATCAGTAAAGACTTCATTCAGCGCAAAATTTCTTTATCAAATGCTTATGAGCGGCTTTTTGGTACACTTTACCGCGCGGTTCATCAATTAATTTTTTGTTTGTAAAGTCCGTGTGGAGTGCCTGGTCGTGTGAGCAAAGTAGTCGTACGTTGGCGGTCCGAGCAAGGGCGATAATATGCGGATCGTTGGAAACGCAAATACTCATCTGCTCCACGGATTTCTGTTCTGCATCTACGACGGCGTCTGAAATTTGTCTGGCGCGACCCGCCTGATCCAGTACGCGCAAAGCACGGCGAACTGCCTCAACACGAAGGTATTCGATCCGCAAATAACCGCCGTAAACGAGTTTCACGGAATTGGACGCTTTTTGATACAGAGCCTGTCGGATAACGGAGAATTCCGGTTCTTCAGAACCACCGAAAACTTCTTGTGCGATATTGACATCCGCAATCAAGCACATAGGTTATGCCCCTACCCTGCTCAAAAGATTGACTTCCTCTTGAAAGAAAAAGTCACGATAGGAAGGGGGAGGGTTTACAACATTGCCTTGGTTATCGATTTGAATCGGAAATACCTGCGTGTCTGTGCCTGTTTTCTCAAAATACAAAATCTGAACATCGTCTGCTGCGATGTGCCCCTGGGCAACTTCTTGCCGCACGCGATCTATGATGTAGTCACTGTGGGTTTCGATGACAAACTGCTTGCCGTTACTCTGGTGCAAGTCAACGAAAAGTGTTCCTAATGCTGCTTGTGCCCTAGGATGCAAATGCACTTCAGGCTGCTGTATAAGTAGCAAACGTTGCGGCGAGACAAGCATACTTTCGACCACGATTGGGAGTGCCTGACTCACACCGTAACCGACATCCACAAGGTTTGCTGGTCGCCCAGAATTCGTCACCATGACCTGCACCGGATCACTGAGCTTACTTCCCAGCTTCTTGACACTGATTTCGCGAAATAACCCTGCCTCCCGGCCAAACTTATCTAAGATACCTTTGTTTTTCGGGTCAGCCAGCACATCGGACAGAACAAATGGAATATGTTCTCCTTCAGGACTGAACTCCTCGGTGAGCTGATCGTAAGTGCGACTCGGCTTTGTGCGAACTGGAGCGATGGACATCGCGGGTGCATTGCCCAGTTGACCCAAAATGCTGTCCAACACAAATATCAATTGATCCATTTCAACATCGTTTAACTTGGTGTCTATGACACTGTGAAACAGTGTCATAGGGAGGCGATATATTAACGCTTCATCGCTTGAACCAGAATCGATCTCACGTTCATAGTTTCGTCCGTCACTCTGTATTTTGACAATGACTTTAATGCCTTTCTCAGTATAGGTAACCGTCAAGACAGCTTTCAGCTTTTTGTTTTTCAGTTCCACTACCGAAACGTCAACTAATCCTTTTCGCTCCTTATAGGTGGCAATTACTTCTATGCGCTGGTCATCAGAGTCCTGATTTTTTCTGCTTCCCAAACTAAAAGTTTTTGCCCTTCCATAACTACCACCTTTATAAGTCGAAATTGTATCGAAATTGCCTAAATTATACGGCGACTTATTGAAGCGTGGCCTCACGGGAAACCCAAAATCCGTGACCGCTGACAAGGCGGCCAGGAGCGTGGACTTGCCGGAGCTATTTTCTCCTGTCAGAAACGTGATGGGCTTAATGGGAATGGTATGTCTTCCCGCAAAACACCGGATATTTTCAATAATCAATTCCATGAATAACTGCCCTTTGATTGTCGGCCTATGCCTACTCTAGTCCTACTGCTTCCAGTGCTTCATGTGTTGCAGATTTATCGGCTTCCGTTTCCCCAATCGAAATATCTTCCAGCGGTGGGAGGTCTTCAAGCGTGTTCAGGCCGAAGTAATGCAAAAAGTCTGGGGTCGTGCCGTAGAGGATCGGGCGTCCGACAACCTCTTTGCGGCCGGTTTCTTCGATCAGGTTCCGCTCGCCGAGCGTCTTCAGAACGCCGTCGGCATTGACGCCGCGCACGGCTTCAATTTCGGCCTGCGTCACGGGCTGCTGGTAGGCGATGACGGCCAGCGTCTCCAGGGCAGGACGGGACAGGCGCGACTTCTGACCGGGAGCAGAAAGTAAACGGGCGATCTCCGGAGCAAGGGGCGGACGGGTTGCCATCTGATAGCCTCCGGCGATGCGAACGATGTGCAGACCGGAGTTAACACGCCGGGCGTAGGCGTTCACCATATCCTCCAGACTTTCCTCAACCGCCGCCGGTTCCAGCTTGAGAATACGCGCAATCTCAGCGGGCATCGTCGGCTCCGTGGCGACGAAGAGATACGCTTCCAGCAGCGGCGGTAGATCTATCTCAGGGTACGGGGGGGGTGAGTCAATCATAAGAGACAACTTCCTGCGTCGTCGTTTCGCGCATCGTGAGTGTGATCAGGCCCAGCAGGGCATCCTGGGTGGCATCGAGGCGATTCTGGCGCAGCAGCTCCAGCAGAGCCAGAAAAGTCAAAACAATCTCCAATCGGACGAGCGGCCGGGCAAAACATTCTTCCAGCAGCACTCCATCGCTCCCCGCACGCTGGACTTTTCGCCAGAGGATCGCCATGGCGAGGCGCAGAGTAATTTTCTGGCGGCGTACACTGGTGACTTCCTCCCCGCCATCGTCACCGGCTTCGGCCAGCAGCTTCTGGATGGCTTTCAGCAAAGCTCCGGGATTCAGCTCACCGAACCCTATAGGCAGCTCATACAGGCCACCATAGGCTCCCTGACCGCGAAAAAAAAGGGCGCGGCGCTCGTCTTCCCATTCGGAGAGTGTGCTTACGAATGCTTTGTAGCGCTGATAATCCTCCAGGCGCCGGATAAGGGCCTGTTTTGGATCTTCGCCGTCCTCAGCCTCTTCGGTGCGCGGCGGCTTGGGCAGAAGCATCCGGCTTTTGATTTCGAGCAGAGTTGCCGCCATCAGCAAAAATTCCCCTGCCACATTCAGGTTCATCGCTTCCATAGCTCTGAGATAAGCCAGGTATTGGTCCGTGATCTGCAGAATCGGGATGTCGGCGATGTCCACCCGGTGTTCGCGGATCAAATGCAGCAGCAAATCAAGTGGGCCTTCAAAAGCAGCAAGGGCGACCGGTGGCAGAAGTGTCGGAGGCGAAACCGGTGTCGAGGCAGAGACGGGCATGACTTATAGTACTTTCCTCAGCGTTTTTTTGTCAACCCCGCGGAAAGCGGGAAGGAAAAAGGGGCGGGGATGGCGAAAAACCCCCTATTCTCTAATTCTTAAGAGACAGGCTTTGAGCCAAAGGGGGACATAGTATGATTTCTTCTCTAAGTACGACGAAGCGGGCTTCGATCTTGGCTGGTCTGATGGCGTGTGCACTAGCAGCAGGCTGTACGCCTAAAAGCGACACGAACCCCACTCCGGGCACCGGTGGCACAACCAGTGCCAACACCGGTGGGAAAACAATGCTGGCATTCGTGACCAACAATCCATCGGACTATTGGACCATCTGCCGCAAGGGCACAGAAGCCGCTGCCAAAGAACTGGGCAATGTCGACGTGACCTTCACCATGCCGGCGGACGGCACGGCTGCCACCCAGAAGGGCGATGTCGATGACTTGATCGCCAAAGGGGTCAAAGGCATCGCGATCAGCCCGGTCGACCCAGAGAACATGACCCCTGACCTCAACAAGTGGGCCAGTCAAATCCCAGTGATTACATCCGACAGCGATGCGGCGAAAAGCACCCGTCTTTGCTACATCGGCACAGATAACCATGCCGCCGGCGTCATGGCGGGCGGATTGATCAAGCTGGCACTGCCCCAGGGCGGCAAGATCATGCTGTTTGTCGGCAAGAAAGATGCCCAGAACGCCCACGACCGGGAAATGGGAATTCGGGATGCACTCAAAGGCACCAAAATCGTTATCCTGGATGTCCGCACCGACGATGCCGACCATGCCCGCGCCAAGCAGAACGCTTCGGACGCGCTGACAAGCACCCCGGACCTCGCCGGAATGGTCGGCCTGTGGAGCTACAACGGCCCGGCCATCTATAGCGCGGTCAAAGACGCCGGCAAGCAGGGCAAAGTCAAAATCGTCGCGTTCGACCAGGAACTCGACACGATGAACGGCATTAAAGACGGCACGATCGCTGGAACTATCGTGCAGCAGCCTTACCTGTTCGGCAAAGAGTCGGTTGAAATGCTCGCGAAGCTGGCTCAGGGTGACAAGAGCACGATTCCAGCCAGCAAGCTGATCATCGTCCCAACACAGGCGATCACCAAAGACACGATCGCTGCCTATGAGATCGATCAGGCGAAACTGCTGGGAGGCAAGTAGTCATGGCGGACATTTCGCCCAGCCAGACGGGAACGCCGCTGCTGGAAATGCGTGGAATCAGCAAACGCTTCGCGGGCGTGCAGGCCCTTCAAGGGGTCAGCCTCTCCGTCTGGCCAGGCGAAGTGGTCGCTTTGATCGGCGAAAACGGTGCCGGGAAATCGACATTGATGAAGATCCTCGGCGGTGTTCATTCGCCCGACGAGGGCGAAATCCAAATCAATGGCTCACCAGTCGTGATCCAATCGGTTAAAGACAGCACCCGTGCCGGGGTCAGCTTTATCCATCAGGAACTTAACGTTCTAGATAACATTGATGTCGCCGGCAACGTCTTTCTAGGCCGGGAGCCGACCATTGGCGGCCCGCTCCGGCTGCTGGATCAAGCCAGAATGCTGGTGGAAACGCAGCCGTACCTGGACCGCCTTGGCCTGAATGTTTCTGGGCGAACCCCTCTTAACCAGCTATCTCTGGCCCATCAGCAAATGGTAGAGATTGCAAAGGCACTATCCCTGCAGTCCCGCCTGATCATCATGGATGAGCCGACCTCAAGTCTGACGCTTACGGAAACGGAGCGGTTGATTCAGGTCGTGAAAGAGCTGCGTGAGCAGGGTGTCAGCGTCATCTATATCTCCCATCGCCTAGGCGAAGTCCGTGAGATGTCTGATCGCGTGGTCGGTCTGCGCGATGGACGGAACGCGGGCGGTCTTGCGAAAGAAGAGATTACCCATGACCGCATGGTGAGCTTGATGGTTGGACGCGACCTGGAGAAATTTCAGGCTCCCGTGAATACCACCCCGAAGCCAGTGCGCTTCCAAGTCTCCGGTCTGAGGACTCGGCGCTATCCCGACCGTGAAGTCAGCTTCGAGATTGGTGCGGGCGAGATACTTGGCATGGCAGGACTGGTCGGTGCCGGACGTTCCGAGGCGGCCCAGGCCATCTTTGGGGTCGACCCCTCTCTCGGCGGGACGATGACTCTGGACGGCCAGACGATCACAATACGTTCGCCGCGCGACGCTATTCAGCAGGGTATCTATCTGGCTCCAGAGGATCGTCGCAAATCGGGCCTCATCGTGGATATGACAATTCGTGACAATATCACGCTGCCGGTGCTCAGCCGTTATGCTCCCGGCGGCCTGATCTCAAAAAGCCGCGAGACGGCGGTTGCACAGGCGGCCAGCAAAGCGCTGCATGTTAAAACCCCCACAGTGGACTTTTTGGCTCGAAACCTTTCCGGCGGCAATCAGCAGAAAGTCGTCCT
>JANXMY010000096.1 GCA_025354405.1 Armatimonadota bacterium | reverse complement strand
AGAGCGGCGTTGCCGACGCTCTCCACGGAGAAAAAGCCGCTGGGGAAGAGCCGGATGATGGTCAGGATACCGACGACCAGAATAACAAGGACAATCAGAATCTCAATCAGCGAGACTCCGCGCCGCGTTCGCCTTCGGCCCAGGCCGACCGTAATACCAATTTTGCTGTCTGTCATTGACTGCACGACTCTTTAATCCTTAGCTGCGGAATCGGTTACGGTTTGACTTTCCAAAACGCATTTGCGCCCTCTTGCGCCGCAAAATCCGCCCCGGTCATCTTCTTAACCGTTCCGCTCTCGAACAGCACCAAAACTTTGTCTGCGTTCTTGACATGGTAGCTTGTCAGGGCAACCACCGTATCCGAAGGCGGGTTCTGCCACCGAAGCTGCCGGTTGTAGTCGGCATCAGGAACAGCGGGAGGTATATTCGTGTCTTCGCGAGCAATCTGATAGCGTGGCAAAAAAGTCGCACTAATTCCGTTGGTCCCGGTCACTGTCGGGCCACTGTCATAGGCATCCTGTGTATAGAAGTTTCGCGTAGTGCCAACGGCATCACCCGCTTTTGGAAGACCAGCTGTGACGGTGCAGTTTGAGGTCGCGGTGCCGTTCAGAATTTTGTCGCTTGCGTCCAAACATGGCGCAATGATATATACTCCTGTAAGCTGTCCCGTAGACTGAGCCGCACTGTTATCGTCTATGGAATTGTTGGGGTCCTTGAAGACCTCCGGGTCTTTGATATATGCGGGGTACAAGCCAGGAAAATAAAGGGCCGTCGTGCCGGCAGACTGCGCTCGGCCCAATGCCCCTTTGAAGCTCCCACCATCCGAATATCCGAACAGCACCTCGGGGTATCGATGATTATCCAGCTTGAACTGCGCCATCGACTGCTGGATTTGCTTCAGGTTGGAGATGGCTACATTCTGACGCGCATTCTCCCGTACTGTCGCGAAGACTGGCAGCAGAATCGCGGTGAGTATCGCGATTATCGCGATAACGACGAGCAGCTCGATTAGAGTAAAGGCTTGAAGGGAACGAGAGCGAGAAATACGTGCCATGATGTGCTCCTGATGTCTGGGAGGGTGTCGAAAATGGATTTTGACACCGGACTTACAAGGGTAACTGTTGCTTGACGAGTGAACCGGAAAGAATGTTCCCGGTATTATTAAAGTTTTTTAATTTATTTTCTGTGGAGGTTAGAGACCCCACGGTCCGGCGGAAATCGCCGTCCCCGTGCCAATATTGCCCCAGAACGTGTGGGCATACCAGGCCGCCAGCGGATGTCCGAAGAAGAAGGCCAGAAGTGCTCCCACCGCCATCGCCGGGCCGAAAGGAATGGGAATCAGCTCGCCTAAACGCCGTCGCTGACGGATCATTACAATGATCCCGGCGAAGGCTCCCAGAAAGATCGCGAACCCCAAAGACCCCAGCGCGAGCGCCAGACCCAGATTGGCCCCGATTGCCGCCGCCAGCTTACCGTCGCCGCCGCCCATGCCACCGGCATCTTCGTCAGCTTCGATCTCTTCGGACGTGTAGCCCTCCAGCGGCTCGGCTTCCCCCCAGCGCGCTTCGACGGTTCGGCGCAGAGGCGGAATGATTACCGCCAGGGAGGACATAAAGACGTACACCCAGTCGTCGGCGTTTTCCCGCAGATATTCCCCCGCCGCCTGCCCAACAGACTTGCGCTTGTTGAGCATCGCAACTAAATAGACATACGAAAGCAGGCCGATGAGGTAGATTACAGCGGCATAGCCGAGCATCCCCGCCAGCGCGTCGCCGAAGGAGTGCGTCAGCAGGCCATGCGTCAGCCCCAGCAGAATTCCAAGCACGCTCAGCCCGTCGGGAATGACGAAGTGCTCCAGGTCGATAAAGAAAACGCAGAGGAGGAGCGCCGTGAACAGGCAGAAAAAGACCGCATCCAGCCCGGACCCGTTCATGTGCCAAAGGTAACCGGCGGTCAGGGCGAATAGAGCCCCGGTCAGCAGCTCGATACTCAGGTAACGCCAGGAGATCGGAGCTTTGCAGTAGCGGCACTTTGTTCCCAGAAATAGGAACGAGAAAACCGGAACGAGATCCAGTCCCCCCAGGCGATGCTCGCACCGGGGGCAGTAAGACCACGTCGGACTCGAAATGCTGCCGCCGCGCGGCAGCCGCCAGATCACCACATTAAGAAATGAGCCGATGGCGATCCCATACAGCGCGGCGGTTAAGAGCCAGAAAGATAACGGCAGGCTCTCTATTCGTTCTGACCTTTTTCCGTTCCATCGCCGCCGGAAAGAGACTGGATCAGCACAATCATCGGCATAAACATTCCCAGAACAATCAGCAGAACTGCCGTGCCCAGGAAACAGATCAGGATGGGTTCGATGGCAACCGCGAGTGCCGCGAGTGCCGCATCCACTTCATCTTCGTAGAAGTCTGCGATCTTTGATAGCATCGCGTCCAGCGAGCCGGACTCTTCGCCAATCGAAATCATCTGCACCACCATCGGGGGGAACAGCTTCGATTTAACCAGCGGATCACCGATTCGATCTCCTTCACGGATCCGGGCGCGTGCTTCCATGATCGCATCGGAGATAACAATGTTTGAGACCGTGCCGGCCACTGTTTCCAGAGCCTGAAGGATCGGCACACCGGAAGTCAGCAGGGTTCCCAGCGTTCGGGAGAACCGGGCCAGGGCCACTTTGTGGTTGAGTTTGCCGAAGACCGGAACCTTGAGCTTGAACTTATCCCAGGCATGAAGCCCGAAATTCGTGGAGATGAACGCCTTGAAAGCAAACGACGAAGCGACCATGATCAAAAGCACAGCCCAGGCCTTGTAGATCAGGAAGTCGGAGACGGCGACCAGCCCCAAGGTCAGGGCCGGGAAGTCCGCCCGGCCATGCGGCAGCATCGTCTCGAACAGGCCCAAGAACGTTGGAACGATGAAGCGGCAGAGACCAAGGACGATTATCAGTGCCGCGATCATGACGATGGTCGGGTATGTCATCGCCGATTTGATCTTGCGCTTCATTTCGACGTCTTTTTCCAGGAATGTCGAGAGCCGCTGCAATGTTTCTTCCAGGACTCCACCGACTTCGCCGGCGCGTACCAGTCCAATAAACAGGCTGCTGAAGGTACCTGGGTACTTGGCCAGGCTTTTGGACAGCGTGTTTCCGGCCTCGACTTCTTTCTGTACATCCAGAATGATACGCTTGAGTTTCGGGTTAGACTGCTGCTGGCTGAGGACGTCCAGGCAGCGCACCAGCGAGACACCAGCATCGATCATTGTAGAAAATTGACGGCAGAAGATGGAAAGCTCGGTTAGCTTGACCTTCTGGATGTTATCAAACCAGTTCCCGCCAGCACCTTTTTTGGCCTTTGCGGGCTTGATTTCCGAAATCATGAAACCCTGCTCGCGCAGGCGCCGGGCGAGAACGTCCGGGTTTTCCGCTTCCGATGTCCCGCTCCGCATGGTGCCGGCGGCGTCTCGGACGGTGTATGCATAAGTTGCCATAATGCTGCTGCTCCTTGAGAGCGAAACGACTGCTCTGAGTTCAGAACGCGGAGAAGATCTGAATCGGTTCGCGCTTCAGATCAAAATCCAAAATTATTTTTCCACTTTGTCTTAACGGCCCGGGGGACGCTGCGGCGGACCGCCTCCTGGTCGCGGGGACGTGCTGCCATCGGCTTCCTGACCAGCCAGCATCCGCTTCAGCTCTTCCTCGTTCTGAGCGCGGGACAGAGCATTTTCGTAACTGATCTTGCCTTCGTTATAGAGCTTACGCAGACAGGCATCTGTCGTAATCATGCCAATATTGGCAGAAGTCTGAATGATCGACGTGATCTGGTGCGCTTTGGCCTCACGGATGAGGTTTCGGATGGCCGGGTTCGCGATCATGATCTCCTGAGCGGCGACACGGCCCCGCCCTGTCTGAGCCTGATATCCGGGCGTGCACGGAATGAGCTGCTGCGAGATGATCGCCTGCAGGTTATTTGAAAGCTGCAAACGCACCTGCCCCTGCTGCCCGGGTGGGAAGATATCCACCATGCGGTCTACGGAAGAGGCCGCCGAGTTGGTGTGCAGCGTTCCGAACACGAGGTGACCCGTTTCCGCCGCAGACACGGCCAGTGCAACCGTTTCCAGGTCACGCATTTCGCCAACGAGGATAACGTCCGGATCTTCGCGAAGTGATGCCCGCAGGGCATTAGAGAAGCTCTTCGTGTCCATGCCCAGCTCGCGCTGATTGATGATGGAGAGCTTATGATTGTGCACGAACTCGATCGGGTCTTCAATTGTGATGATATGCTCGGACCGGGTCAAGTTGATATGGTTGATCATTGCGGCCAGGGTCGTCGACTTGCCCGAGCCGGTCGGTCCGGTGACAAGTATGAGACCGCGCCGCGTGTGAGTGAGCTTCTCCAGAAGCGGCGGCATCCCCATGTCTTCCAGTGTCGGGATTTTCGTCGGAATCAGACGCAGAGATGCGGCGACGCTCCCCTTGTCTTTGAAGATATTGACACGAAATCGGGCTTTCTTTTGCAGTGCATACGAAAAGTCCAGCTCCCAGTTGCTTTCGAACTTTTGAATCTGCTCATCGGTCAGAATCGCGTACATCATCTGCTGGATATCCAGCGGGGTCATATTTTCGTAAGGCGTCGGTTTCAGCTCCCCATCCGCGCGGATGATGGGAGGGATACCCGATGCGATATGCAGGTCTGATCCCTTCATATCGATGGTTAGCTCGAGCAGCTCATCGATATGAAGCTCTTGGACCGATTTCTTGCGCGGGGGTTTTGCGACCGGACGCGGCTGGAACTGCGGCGCGGCTTGGGGTGCCATCTGTCCATTCGCACCTGCCGGGGTCGTCCCAGCTCCGATATTTCCCGTCGGGCTTCCCATTGGCTCAGCCATAGTACTCTGCCTCTTTCAATGCTTACTGCCCGAGAAGAATGACTCGGGAATCAGGGATATTACTCAAACGCGGCACAACCAGCGGCTGCGAGTTTGCCCTAGGAGTGGCCGGAAACTCGTATAGTCGCGGCTGATTCGAAGGATAGCCCAGAGGCAACGACTTATCAGTTTGCAGGTTCCGAAGCTGTGCCTGCAAGTGATTTATCTGAGCTTGCAGGGCGGAATTCTTCGCCAGCAGACTTTGATAGCTCGGCTTACCCACGGCTTGAGCTAACACGATCGAAATTTGGTTTTTCACTATCGTTCTCCTCAGAACAGATTTTAGAACCCTGCCGTGAAGACGACGCGCATCACTTCGTCCGGGGTTGTCATGCCTTCCAGAATCTTCAGCAGACCATCCTCGCGCAGCTCGAGCATGCCGTTTGCTTTGGCCGCATCACGGATGTCGGCGACGGGGGCACGGCGCACGACCAGTTCAGCGATCTCTTCGTTCATCGTCATCAGCTCATACAGACCGATACGGCCCTTGTACCCTTTGTAACGGCATTCTTCACAGCCTTTGCCTTCGTAGAGCGTGACCTGAGCGTTAGGATCGTCCTGTTTGTAACCGAACTTCGTCAGAAAACTGGCCGGAACACGGTAAGGCTCCTTGCAGTTTGGGCAGACTTTGCGGCACAGACGCTGAGCCATAATACCCTGTACGGTCGCCGCGATCAGATAGGTTTCAATCCCCATGTCCGCCAGGCGCATCACTGCCGAGGGTGCGTCATTAGTATGCAGTGTCGACAGTACCAGGTGACCTGTCAGCGACGCTTCCACAGCGATCTGCGCGGTTTCAAGGTCGCGCATCTCCCCGACCATGATGATGTCTGGGTCCTGCCGCAGGAAAGAGCGCAGGGCCGTCGAAAATGTCAGTCCCGCTTTTTTGTTGATCTGCACCTGCGAAACACCCGCCAGCTGATACTCGACCGGGTCCTCAACCGTGATAATATTCTTCTCGACGGAGTTGATCTTGTGCAGCACCGAGTACAGCGTTGTCGTCTTGCCCGAGCCGGTCGGCCCAGTCGTCAGAAACATTCCGTTAGGCTGAGCGACCAATTCTTCGAGCTTCGCCTGGACTTCCGGAGTAAAACCAAGTTTATTTAAGCCCAGCAGAACACTGGTCTTGTCCAGAATACGCATGACGATCTTTTCACCGAACATGGTCGGCAGACAAGAAACGCGCATATCATAGTCTTTGCCCTCGTGCCGCACCGCAATACGTCCGTCCTGCGGAACCCGCCGCTCGGCGATATTGAGGTCTGCCATAATCTTGAAGCGTGAGATCAACGCCGCTTGAATATGTTTCGGCACAGTCATCGTCTCGTTCAAAACACCGTCGATGCGGTAGCGGATACGCACGCCCTTGATGCCAGGCTCGACATGGATATCCGAGGCTTTCTCGCGGATCGCCTGCATCATGATGGCGTGAGCAATTCGGATAATCGGGGCTTCTTCAGAGATCTTCTCCAGGCCACCCTCATCCTCTTCGTCACCCCCACCGCCCAGCTCGCCCAGCTCATTTTTGATGGCATCCTGCAGGCCACCACCAGCGCCGGGAACAATTTCGCCGCCGCCACGATTGCTGCCGGAGCGCAATTCTCCAGGGGCCAGATCGGTCGCTCCGTCGCCGTCACGAATGATTGCCGGGACTTGACCATTTGCGTCTTTGATGATCGCCGGGACTCCGGACGAGCCGTTGCCATTGCTGCGTCCATTTCCAGGTGGACCTGTCTTGACCGTTCCCGGGATAGAAAGATCACCACTGTAAGCTCGGATGATAGCTTCTTCGATATCACTCTTTGTGCCCAGCACAGACGTGATTTTGCACCGTGAAACCAGCTTGACATCGTCCAAGCCGACCGCACCCGTTTTCACGTCACCAATCGCAACCATCAGGCGGTTTGGTGTCACACTGCTGTCACGTTTGATGGGAAGAATATTGTAGCGCTTCGCGATATGCTCGGGGACAGCTTTGATCGCCGCCGGATCAAGGGCGGTTTTCGTTAAATCCACGAATTGCAGTCCCAAGGTGATTGCCCGTGCCGATGCCACATCGCGCTCGGTAGCAAACTGGAGGTCCTGAATGATCAGGCCTAAGTCTCCTGGAGCGCTTTTTTGCACCTCACGTGCCTGGTCGTGCTGCTCTTCAGTAATCACGCCACGTTCGACAAGCACCTCACCGATGCTCTTTTTTGACGGCATTGCCATAGCGGAAGTCTGCCTCCTAAAGCAGTCCCTGCATCATACTTCAATTCATGCACAAGCATAATAAGTGTATCAAAAGGGCGGAAATCAAAATCGAAATAGAGAGTGAAAAATGGTATTGAATATGATACGGATAGGACCAACAGAGCGGCACTCAAAACGATAACAATCGACGGAAGCACCGCGTTCTTACGCTGTCTAATATTATATCATAAACGCGAAATTCGCGCAAGGGGTTTCTAAAGCGATTTTCACAAGCTAGCACGCACTGCCTCTTCCATCAACTTAACGGGCATCTCTTCGACGGGCAGCCCTGTCCAGAGGGATAACGACAGCGCTCCCTGGTGTACCAGCATCGTAATTCCATTGCTTGTCTGGCATCCAGCCTGCTCGGCAAGCCGGAGAAGTTTTGTCCGGGCCGGGGCATAGATCAAATCGTAGACAAAAGGCCGATCGGCAAAGACTTCCGGCGGCAGCATCGGCACTGCTTCTTCATGCGGATGCATGCCAAGGCTCGTCGTGTTCACTAAAAGATCAAATTTGCCCGCTTCCGTTCCCCATCCTGCCGTCTCGGCACAGCCGGGAAAGACCCGGTTGACGTCGGACACCAACCCCTCGGAACGCGCAGCCGTTCGGTTTGAAATCTGACACCGACTTCCGAGCGAGGCCAGCGCGAACGCAATCGCTCTTGCAGAGCCGCCGGCCCCAAGAATAAACGCCGACCGCCCCGCGCCGCTCTGCCCGGCATCCTGAAGCGAACGCAAAAATCCCCGTCCGTCCGTGCTGTCTCCATAAAGGCAGCCATCGTGATTGTAGAGGGTGTTGACCGACCCTGTCTGCAGGGCAGCCTCCGAAGCAATGACGTAGGGAAGAACAAGTTCTTTTAGTGGAACAGTGACATTGACCCCGACCAAGCCCAGCGCTTTTATTCCTGCGATCGCTTCCGGAATCTGGTCTGGAGAAATATCAAACGGAACATAGACCCAGTTCAGCCCCAGCTTGCGCAGAGCCGCATTGTGCATCGCCGGAGATCGGGAATGACCGACGGGATGCCCCCAGACCCCAACAATTTTGGTTTCCCCCGTGATGCCGGTCATTTGCGGCGTCGCGCTTTGACGAACACCAAGACCGCCGCCGCCCCCAGCAGCCCGATCCAGAAAGCCGAAAGACGCCGCGCCTCGGGTGTGCGCGGATCGGGGAGAGTATCCAGGGCAGCTTCCACTCGAGCCGCCGCCGGCCACTGGTTACGCTCTCGGAGCTTACGGATCACCCCATTTTCGACATACCGTACGAGCTGCGTGGAGATAAACTCTTCTTTAGAAAGCGGTGGACGCAGTAAGATCGTATATAAATTCAAGCGGTTTCCAGCGAGAACGTCAGTAAATATCTGGTCACCGAAGACCGCCGTGTTCTCCGCGTGTGACCCCATCGCCTTCATCGCACGCACGAAGCCACCCGTGCGCGGCTTTCGTACCCGATCGACGAAGGGGATCCCCATCGTCTCCGCTAGCTGTTTGAGCCGTGAGGTGTGAATAGTATTCGAAGCGATGCAGATTTTGATCCCCGCCACTTCCAGCTTGGCCAGCCACTCAATCACCCCGGGCATGATCTCATAATGGCGCCAGGGAACCAGCGTATTATCGAGATCCGTGATAATCGCTTCGATCCCGCGTGCCTTAAGCATCTCGGGTTCCAGCTCATCCACAGATTCGACCACCTGCGAAGGGGTAAGAGTTTTCCATAGTAATGACATAATTATTTTGTATCTTATCGAGTCGCCCGTACTCGCGCAATCGCTTCTTGATGCTCTGAAAAAGTCTCGCTGAACAGATGGTGCCCACCTGGGCCAGCGACATAATACAGATATGGCACGGAGGCGGGCTTCAAGGCCGCTTCAATGCTTGGCAGGCCAGGATTTGCGATCGGTGTCGGGGGGAGACCGGCATGGCGATATGTGTTGTAAAGAGAGTTTACCCGCAAATCCCGGTCAAACAAGCGCTTTTTATGTTCTGGAAGTGCATACTGCACCGTGGCATCACACTCCAGTCGCTTGCCGATCTTCAGACGGTTGGCGTATACCGCCGCGATCAATGGCCGATCCGAGTCGACTTCCGCCTCCCGCTCCACCAGCGATGCCAGTGTGACGGCGGCGGTCAGCCCGCCAGGATAAGTCGCGGCCTGGGCGCGGAGCGGAACGAAAACCCGAGTGTGGAAATTGTCCAGCATCATCTGAATGATCTCGCGGGGCGTCGCCCCTTTTGATACATCATAGGTGTCAGGGTATAAATACCCTTCCAAATTGTTGTCGGGAGGCGTCCACCCCTGAACTGTAAATGTTCGCCCCTGCTGCTGCGCCAGGTCCAGAAACGCAGTTTCGTCTGCTAGATTCTGCTGGCCCAATCGGTGTGCGATCTGCCGGACCGTAAAACCCTCGGGAATGGTCAATACCCGGCTCGCCGTTTCGCCCAGCGCCATCAGTGCGGCGATCTGACGCGGAGGCATCGCCGGAGACAGTTCATAACGGCCGGCCCGCATCTGCCCCGAGAGATGATCCATTCGGCTCGCCAGAACAAAGCTGTAGGACTTGCGAATTAAATGCTTTCGGGCCAGTATCTCCCCGATTTGCCGCGCGCTCTTCCCGGGCGGAATTGTCACCAAGACCGTCGGCGCATTCTTGTTCCCGGACATCGGAGCCAGGAGCTGCAGCGTATAGATGACCCCGGCCGTAATTCCCAGCCCCAAAATGAGCAGCGTGACCAGCAGTGAGGCACTGCGGCTGACACGCCGGGGTGTTCGGTAAATTGGTGATTGCATAAGTTAAGTCACCAGTGACTTCTAGGTCGTAATGGTCTCTCTAGGCGCCTTTGTCAGGCGGCGATGCGCTAAATAACTCTCGAGAATCAGTGCGGCGGCCGTCTGGTCGATCCGCAGGCGCCGCTTGGCACGCGACACTCCCTGCGCAATCAAAATCTCCTCGGCCTCGACACTGGAGAGGCTTTCATCCCAGAGCACAATGGGAATGGGCACTAATTTCGCCAGCGCTTTCGCGAATCCCTGCGTCTTTTCCGCCTGCGGCCCGACTCCTCCGTCCAGGGAGAGAGGCAGGCCGACAACAATCCCTTCCGCTTCCTGCTCAGTCGCCAGCGCACCGACCGCCGCAATGTCGCGCTTCAGGCTGCCCACCCGCTTGACGACTCCCACCGGAAAAGCCGCGATTTCCAGCGAGTCGCACACGGCGACCCCTATTCTCACATCTCCGACATCAAGTGCAAGCAGGCGCATGACGACCCTCCGTGTAAAGACCGTGAAGAAGGGTCAGCACCAGACACTGCAAAATCAATATCGCCGCCACAATTCCCGAATCGTTGAAAAGCACCGCCACGCAGCAGCCCCATAGGCCCGCCCACCAGATCGCCGCGAAGCGCGGGTAGGCAGCGAGATACTCCAACACCTCTCGTCGAAATAGCTTCCGGCCCAACGCCCCGATAAGTCCAAAGCCCAAAAGACCCAGAATCGTTCCCGGGTGTATCGCCACCCGCGCTGCCAGACCGATTTTCCGCAGAGCTACCCCGGCAATATACCCGAATCGTCCCTCACCTAATGCCCCCGCCGCAGTTTCCAGATGCGTTCGCCGCAAATGCAGAAAATGACCGAGTATCGCCCAGACAAACACCAGGACAAACCCCGCCGCAATACTCCCCAGCAAATGCTTCCAGTGGACTTCGCGCCCGGTAATCCGCAAATAGGCAACGGTAAATGTCGCCGTCGCCGTCACCGCGCCGCCAGCTTTTGCACCGAAGGCGGGAAACGAGAGAACAAAGATGACCACAGCAAACCAGAAGAGAATAATTCCCCTAGCCCACTTTAGGCGGGGCAGAACTGCCAGCAGTGCCCCACCGATCAGCACGCCCATGTACTCGTTGCCGATACCGTAAAACCGTATGCCCGAAAGCGCATATTCGCTGAGTGCCGAATTGGAGACCAGCCGCGTCCCTGAGAACCCGTCCAGCACCAGAACAATCGCCGTGAGTGTAAACAAAAGCGGCGGCGTGGGAATAAATGCCAGCAGAGCCGTCAGCCCGGCAATCTCCAGCAGATAAGTACGAACAGAGTGCGGGTCGGCTAGCGGCACCAGAAGCAAAGCCAGTGTCCAGGAGGCGAGGACGCGAAGCCCGTACCGGGCGAGACTTCCGGCAACGCCTGCCATACGACCCGTCAGGTAGATTCCAAGGCCGCCAAACACGATCGCCCCGGCGCCCAGCCCAATTGTCCAGAAAATCGTGTTTTGCGCCTCTTGATTGAGCCGCACCAGGCGATCCATCCGCTGCAAAGAGCCTAAGCCGCCCCAGGCCGGAATTGTCGCGGCTCCGGTCATCTGCACCGGCTGGGGAACGCCGAATTGTGACAAAATCGTCGGGGCAAGGTCGCGGGCAGCGACCAGACCGTCGGTTTGCGTCGTGTCTGAGCGCAGCGTTTCAAGCTGCCGGGTGGGACCTTTGGTAAAAAACGGTGTCAGGGAGTTCCAGGAGCCGTCCGGCAGGAGAGGCGGCGTCGGTACAACAAGGTACAGCGTGCCCTGCTGGTACCCGCCCAAAACTTTGCCTAAGTAAGCATCAAGGGAAGACAGATCGCTGACGAAGACGACAACGAAATCCGACGACTTCAAAGCCGTCTGCGTCGCCGCCCACAAGTCTTCCGTGTCCTTGCCTGCCGCAAAAACGCGATCCGGTGCCGGGAGAAATAGCCGCAGGTCCCCATCCGCCTCGCCCTGAACCGCGACGAATGCCGAATGGATTCCCGCACGGTGCAGGGTCGCCCCCATGCGGCCCAGCGAAATGTCCCCCACCCGCACGGAGTCGCCTGCGCCCAGAGTCGCATAGACGTTTGCGGCTCCATCGGGCTTCCCAGCCAGGCCTGGGGACATCAAAGCCAGTGCCCCTTCGCGGCGAAGGCGCGTAAGGTTCGGCAGATTGGGGCGGGTAACATCAGCGAGGGTGAGATGATCGGCCAGAATGACCAGCACCTGCGGGCGGGCGTGGAGGGGCTGAAGAAAGGAAATTAGGAGCAGGAATAAAAACCCGGCTCTCAATGACAGGGCCTTCTTCAAGCCCCTGCCATCTCTGAAAGCAGGCGCTCCGCCGTCGCCAGAGCTTCCTCAAGCTTCGAGGGGTCCTTCCCGCCAGCCTGCGCAAAGTCAGGACGACCGCCGCCGCCCCCGCCGACGACTTGGGCGGCTGCTTTGACGATGTTTCCCGCGTGGACGCCGCGTGTCACCAGATCTTTGCTGACTTTGACCGCCAGCGAGACCTTGCCGCCACCGACGGCGCCCAGAATTACGACTCCGGAGGGGAGTTTATTCAGCACTTCATCGGCCAGCGTTCGGACCGCGTCAGCATCGGCCCCCTCCCCCAGCGTATGGACGATTACGGGGAAGCCGTGCGCTGTGCTGGCCCCGGCGATCAGGGTATCCACCTGTCCGCCAGCAGCAGATTTTTGCAGAGCGGAGAGTTCTTTCTCCCGCTGCTTCAGTTCGATCTGAAGCTTCTCGACCAGCGCCGGGGCATTCGCCGGGGACGTCTTCAGCGAAGCTGCGATCTCCGCCAGCAGCCGCTCCTGATCCAGAGTCTTCAGCAGGGCCGCTTTGCCGGTCACTGCCTCGATCCGCCGGACACCCGCCTGGCTGCTGCCTTCGGAAACAATCTTGAACAGGCCCGCCTGCGACGTGTGCGCCAGATGCGTTCCGCCGCAGAATTCCATGCTGTAATCGCCGGCCTGGACCACCCGCACGACGTCGCCGTACTTTTCGCCGAACAGCATCATCGCGCCCATCTCCTGCGCTTCCGCGATCGGCTTCTCAAATGTCTGCACAAGAATATCTTCCAAAATCTTCTCGTTGACCAGACCCTCGACCATCCGCGTTTCATTCCCGGTCAAAGATTTGTCATGCGCGAAATCGAAGCGCAGACGATCCGGAGCGACCAGTGAGCCCCGCTGCTGGACATGCGAGCCAAGCACTTCCTGCAAAGCCTTATGCAGCAGATGAGTCGTCGTGTGGTTGCGCTGAATACTCGCCCGCCGCCCCGCGTCGATCTGCGCATCCAAACGCTCGCCGACTCGCAGCTCCCCCGCCGTGAGGGTGGCCGTGTGGAACCAGTATCCACTGTCTTTCTGCGTATCGGAGACTTCCGCCGCACCTTCTGCCCCGTGCAGCCAACCGGTATCGCCCATCTGCCCGCCGGCTTCGGCGTAAAACGGGGACTGGTCGAGGACGATCTGCACCGTCTCGCCCTCGGAGGCACTTTCGACAAGCTGCCCGGCTTGCACGATCGCGACGACCTGTCCCTCCGTTCGTGTCTCGGAGTAACCGACAAATAGCGTCTTGGCGAGAGATTGTTCACGCAGGGCTGGGACAACACTGTCAGCGAAGACCTCCCGCGTCTTGCCGCCCTCCGATGTGATAAGATGCAATTGCCAGAGTTCGTCATACCGAGTCATATCCACCGACAATCCGGCCTCAGTGGCAAGTTCGGACGTCATCTCGACCGGGAAACCGTAGGTGGCATGGAGCATGAAGGCATCGTCGCCGGAGATGCTGCCGCTCTCGAGAAGCGTTTGCAGACGCGCTGACCCCGACGCCAGCGTCCGCCGAAACTGCTTTTCTTCGATCACCGCATAGCGCAGGATCGTCTCGCGACGGGCTTCCAGCTCCGGATAATCGTCTTTGCGCTGCTCAATTACCGTCGGCAGGATCTGCACCAGCAGCGGCGTCTCGATCCCCAGCGTATTG
Organism: Armatimonadota bacterium; assembly: GCA_025354405.1. GTDB lineage: Bacteria > Armatimonadota > Armatimonadia > Armatimonadales > Capsulimonadaceae > JANXMY01. The sequence goes on along the minus strand of JANXMY010000096.1, from coordinate 6,124 downwards.
CGCCCCGCCAGAATGGCACGACGCATCAGGCGCCGCAAAACGTACCCACGTCCGACATTTGAGGGAAGCACGCCGTCGGCAATGCAGAACGCCGTCGCGCGGACATGGTCCGCGACGCGCCGAAACGCAATGTCTTTGCGATCCGTGTCACTGCTGGTGTACTTCAGGCCTGACATCTCTTCCAGCTGGCGCAGGATGGGAGCGAATAAATCCGTTTCGAACGGCCCGCGCAGACCGGCAATCACCGCCGCCGTTCGCTCGAGTCCCATGCCCGTATCGATGTTCCGGCGCGGCAGGGGGGTCAGCTTCCCGCCCTCCGCACGGTCGAACTGCATAAAGACCAGGTTCCAGATCTCCAGCCAGCGCTTATCATCCCACACTCCGTCCGGAGTCGGTGCCAGATGTGTCTGCGTGTCATAGAAGATCTCCGAGCACGGGCCGCAGGGGCCATTGGGCCCTTTGGAGATCACGCCCGCTGGCCAGTAATTATCATCTTCGCCCTTGCGAAATATCTTAGCCTCCGGCATCCCCGCCTTGATCCACAGACCATAGGCCTCTTCATCGTCCTCATATACCGTCACGCGAACGAGGCTGAGGTCCAGCTTCAGGACGTCAAACAAGAATTCCCAGGCGTAGGAGATCGCTTCGGCCTTAAAGTAGTCGCCAAACGAGAAATTGCCAAGCATCTCGAAAAACGTGCAGTGACTCGTGTCTCCTACATCTTCAATATCCGTTGTCCGCAGGCACTTCTGCGCCGTCGTCGCCCGGACCGCGGGGGGGGTCTGCAAGCCCAGAAAGTAGGGCTTAAACTGGACCATCCCTGCCGAAGTAAAGAGCAGGGTCGGGTCGTTCGGCACCAGCGAGTCCGATGGCAGCTGCTTTGCCGCCTTCGCCTCAAAAAACTCCAGATATTTGCGTCTTAGTTCACTGCCGAGCATAAATCATTTTCTCCAATGGATTGCTGTGGGAGATTATAGCACATCAGTGGTGGCACCTTGTTCTGTGCAGCTATTTGCAGAGCGCGGCATCTCTGCGCTCAGCATTTTCTTTTGTTCCGCCAACACAGCATCCTGGGATTCTAGAACCCTATCTTGGGATTCCAGCACTTTATCCTGTTTCAGCATGTCAGACATCATAATCTTCCTGTTTTTTCAGCATCGTGATCACTTCCTTGTAAGTCTCTTTCTGCCCCTCGTTAGGACTCTGTCAGCTTCTCGTGATCCAGCTTAGCACGATTATCTGCCTCCCTTCCCAAAATATTAGTTCCCACCAGGATCATAGGCAGTGACCAGAGCTGAACCCAGCTGGACCAATATAGGAATGCCTCTTGATGGCGATGGAAGAGTGAAAATGCCAGGAGCAGTCCATAAACCATGAAGGCGTAACAGATCCACATGGTCCCAAAGGCTTTGGCAAACCAGACCGTAAGCATCTCGTAAATCTGATTAATCTTGGCAGTCAACGGCTTCCGTAGACACATCCAAAATCGCTGTCATCAGAAGGAGGACCGCAGGGGGCGCTTCGGGCGCAGGTAAGAAACCACGAAGAGGTGATATTTTCAAGCAGGAATTCCGTTGACTTTCTGCCTCGATTTATGCTAAACTAATCACCGTTATTGCCGAAATGATTTGCAACTAATTGACGCCCGGAGTGGAGATTCCTCCCGGTTACGGAGAAGAAACCATGAACGACGCCCCCGATTCCCAGCCCGAAAATCAGAATGAAGCCGAGCCGATCTCCCAGGAGGCCGAGGTTGAGCAAGCCGTCGAAGCCGAGATTGAATATCCCACCGAAGTGGCCCGACGTGTGTATCAGCCGAAGCCCCTGGTCGCGATCGTCGGACGGCCAAATGTCGGAAAGTCTACACTCTTCAACCGCCTCGTGGGCCGCCGCGTTGCCATTGTTGAAGACACTCCCGGCATCACGCGCGACCGCCTGTATGCCGACGGCGACTGGAACGGGCGAGAATACTCACTCGTAGACACCGGCGGCATCCAGATGTTCGATACTGACCCGCTCGTTACGCAGATTCGCGTGCAGGCCGAGATCGCCCTGGAAGAAGCCGATGTGATCGTGCTGGTGGTCGACACCACGACTGGGCTGACCGCCGATGATCAGGAGCTGGCCGTGGCCCTGCGCCGCTCGCCTAAGCCGCTGATCGTGCTGGCAAACAAAGTCGATAACGGCGACATGGAGCGCCGCAACGTCCCCGAAGTCTACGCGCTCGGCCTGCCGAATGTCTTCCCCGTCTCAGCCCTCGGCGGACGCGGTGTGGCGGATGCCCTCGATGCGATTGTCTCCTTCTTTCCTCCGGCTCCGGAAATCTCGGAAGAAGAAATTGAAGACGACCGGATCAAGATCGCGATCATCGGGCGGCCAAATGTCGGTAAATCTTCTCTGCTCAATAAGATTATTGGCGAAGAGCGGACCATCGTCTCACCGATTGCCGGGACCACGCGCGATTCGATCGACACTGCGTTCACATTCCCCGCTGTCGGCGGCGATCGTGAGATCGTTTTGATCGACACGGCGGGTATCCGCCGGGCAGGCAAGATACAGGGCAGCGTCGAGTATTACACGGTGCTCCGGGCCATGCGGGCTATCGAGCGGGCGGATGTGGTGATGCTGCTGATTGACGCCCACGACGGCCTGACCGACGGCGACAAGCGGGTCGGCGGCTACGCGCATGAAGCGGGCCGGGCGGCAATCATCGTCGTCAACAAATGGGACTTAGGCCGCCAGGAAGTTTTGGACGAAATGCCGGGCCGCAACCCGATGGATGTCTTCTCCGAAGAGCTGCGCGATGGGATGCACTTTCTCGCCTATGCCCCATTGGCATTCACCAGCGCCACCACCGGCAAGGGCGTCTCCGCTGCGGTGGAAGCGGCTCTCGACGCCGCCGAAGCGCATACCATGCGTATTCCGACGGGTGAGCTCAACCGCATCGTACGCGATGCCGTCGACTCGCATCCCTATAACGAAAAGGGCCGGTCCCTGCGGATCAAATACGCGACCATGCCGAGCGTGCGCCCGCCGACGATCATTTTGTTCGTCAACGACCCGGAGCTGATGCACTTTTCCTACCTGCGCTACCTGGAAAATCGGATTCGCGAGTCCTACGCCTACGAAGGAACCCCGCTGCGTATTCAGGTCCGCAAGGCTGCCAAAGAGAAAGATGAAAAGTGACCGAAATTGCGCGGCTGCGCTTTAAGAGCCTATCAAAGCCTAAAGAGAGCGGAAAGCTGCTGCTGCACGATGATGGAACAATCCAGGTGCAGCCAAGCGAGGCTTTGCGCGATGAAATGGCCCGGCTGGAAGAAGTGGCCCTTTGCCGCGCACACCTGTTCGGCACGCGGCTGGGGGTTGGCCTACTCATCGCGGGCAGCCTGTCGGTCGGCCTGGGCTGGCTCGTCGGACGCATCTTTGGAAAGATGGGCTACACCTTAAGTGCGGCGCGTTTAGTCAGCGAAGTCTCTCTCACGCGTGATGGAGGCGGCGGGGTTCACCTGACTCTGCACGGAGTTAACCGTCTGCAGAAGATTCAGATGAACTGGAACGGCGACGAGATTTTGCGAGATGAGGCGGATCAATTTGTGGCGAAATTCAATGAAATGCGGCAGACACCAGAGTAGGCAGCACGCCCTCTTATTTTGCTTATCTCTCCTCTGCTTTTTCTCTCCAGCACTCGCCCGCGCTCAAACACCCCCGGACGCTTTCTCACTGCTTGACGGCGACACGGTTGTCTTTTACGGCGACTCCATCACCGAACAGCAGCGCTATACACGGGATGTCGAGACATTTGTCCTGACACGCTTTCCGGACCGGCACATCAAATTCGTCAATGCTGGGTGGAACGGAGACCGGGTCAGCGGCGGGGAAGGCGGCAGCATTGAAACGCGCCTGAAGCGTGATGTCTTCCCCTACCAGCCAACCGTCGTGACAGTCATGCTCGGGATGAATGACGGGGCCTACACCCACTTCGATCAAGCGACTTACGACACCTACACGAAGGGCCTCACCCACATCGTCGATACGCTGACTGAGAAGCTTCCCGACGTCCGTATTACACTGCTGACCCCCACCTTCTACGATCAAAACGCCCTCTGGTCTCGCCATTTTCAAGGCTACAACACGGTTCTGCTCAGATATGGGGAGTTCGTAAAGAAGCTGGCGGCGGAGCGTTCGCTGACCGTAGTGGAATTGAACAGCCCTTTGCGAACGGCCACGCAGGAAGGCCGCAGCCACGCCCCTAAGTTCACGCTGGTAGATGACGGCGTTCATCCCACGGAAGCCGGACACCTGGTGATCGCCGCCGCGCTGCTCAAAGCCTGGCATGCCCCCGGCCTGGTCGCGGACATAGTTCTCGATCCGAAAAAGCCAGTCACTGTCACGGCTCCCCTGCCCTGGCCGATCCCGGAAGACGCCCGCGCGGCACAGGCCGCCTCGCCCCTCCCAGGAGCGTTAAATCTGTTTCGCATCCATGCCCCGATCCTGGGCGGAACGCGCTGGGACCTACTGATCGACGGCAAATCCGTTGGGACCTTCAGTCGCCCCCAGCTCCAATCTGGCCTTGACCTCTCGGCTCTGTCCACAGTGCCACAGAATCACTCTGCGGCCCAGGTTTTGGAAATCGTGCAGGATAAAAACGATCGCTGGCGGTATCTTTGGAAGGGCACCCCGCATGCAATCGCCCGCCGCGGCGACAAACCGAAAGTCAGCGAGATCGCCGCACTGCTCGCCGTAGATCATTGGCTCGATGACGCCCGCAGTGCGGCTTCCGAGGCGGCACAGGCACAGACCCATGTTTACTCACTGCGTCCAGCAGCTTCGTCCACATCCCTCTCAAGGAGATTACCCAGATGAAACCACTCAGATTCGGCATCGTCGGCTGCGGCGGCATCGCAGATACCCACGGCGAGGCACTCACGCGCCTCAAAGCGGAGGGCCTGGCTGAAATCGTCGCCGCCACGGATGCACTTCCCGAGAGGGCGCAGAAATTCACTTCGAAGTACGGCGGGGAAGCCTTTGAGTCGCTCGAGGCACTTTTGGCCCGCCCGGAGATCGACGCCGTCACACTCTGCACCCCCTCCGGCCTGCATGGACCGATGGCGGTGTTAGCGGCCCGTGCGGGAAAGCATATTCTCTCCGAAAAGCCGCTGGATGTCTGGATCGACGCTGCAGATCAGGCGATTGCCGCCGCCGAGGCGTCGGGTGTGGTGTATGGCGGCATCTTCCAGGAGCGATTTTCACCGGCGGCTCGCAAAGTCAAAAAGGCCATTGACTCCGGTGCATTTGGCGAGATTGTGCTGGCCTGCGCCGAGACAAAGTGGTACCGTTCGCAGGAGTACTACGATAGCGGCGACTGGCGCGGAACCTGGAAGCTGGATGCCGGGGTCTTCTCCAATCAAGGCATCCACAGTCTGGATAAAGTCCAGTGGCTGGCCGGCCCCGTCGCCGAAGTGCTCTCCGCCACCCTTTGCCCTAGCCTGCACCGCAATATCGAGGCCGAAACGCTGGGTGTCGTAACCCTGCGCTTTGAGAGTGGAGCACTCGGCACCCTGACCATGACTACCCTGGCTTACGAAGGCTTCCCGGAGCGCGTGGACGTTTCCGGCACAAAGGGAAGCGCCATGCTGGTCGGCGACCATCTGGCGCATTTCACGACAAAAGAGCCTTACACGGACACGGAAAACACGCCCGACACCGCTCCCAAAGACACCGGCGAGAATACGTCCAGCAATCCCCTGGCGCTCACCGGCGACGGGCATCTGGGCAACATCCGTGACTTCGTGTTGGCGATCCACGAAGGCCGTCCGCCCCTGGTCTCCGCCCGCAGCGCCCGGCCTGCGGTCAAACTGCTGAATATGATCTACGAAAAAGCCCGCGTTGGGCCATATGCGTAGCGTGACTAAGTAATCGTGCAAATGTAATCAGGTATTTCCCTCAGCCCCGGAGGGCTTTCTCCGAATAGCCCGGCCCTTCAGGGCCGGGTCAGAACACCGGGAAACATATGCGTAGCGTGACTAGCTCGACGAATGACCATTGGCAACGGCACCCTCGCTGCCCGGTATGACTGCGGCGACGACCTGGTGCGGATGGACCGGGGCAGCGGGGTCTACTACTA